>DAIRWA010000177.1:0-3933 GCA_036802545.1 Bacillota bacterium
AGGGCATAGTGCCCGAGATGGAGGCGTGAGTAAGCCATGCGACCACTACTCAGACGTGAGTAGATCATAGCGACCACTGTTCCGGCGAGGGTTGGCCTGGGCGTAGGCGCAGCGGATAAGAGGACATGCGACGGCCACGACGGTCATCTCTCTGCGCGTGGTTAAACATGAACCGTCACAAGCACGGTAACGTTGATGAAGTTGATCACAGCGTGGCAAAGCATAGGCACCAAAATCCCACCGGACCGATTTCTCGCTTTGCCGAGAAGAAGGCTAATGAAGAACACCGAAACTACAGTCGAAATGCGCGTTCCCACAGAGCCACCGTTGAACACGTGAAGAGTGTTAGGCACTCCGTATGTCTTTAGCTTGCGCGCGCCAACATGTACAGGATGGCTTTTGTGGCAGTCCGCAAAGTCCCTCACCAGCAAGTGTCCTCGTACGAAGCACAGACTTGCCAAAAAGTTGGGCGCATCAACAGGGTACTTGCCCAGGGAGAGCGATGCACTGCGATGCCCCGTACATTGCGTCGCTTATGAGGTCATTAAGCATCTTGCGAGGCTTCGGCATGCGTATCCCCCTCTCGCTGGTTTCTATGCGTCGGACGGGAACTCCTCCGACTGCCATTCCAGGATGCCCGCTCGTCCGGTCACAGCCCCGATTGCCGGGTTCTTCCGTGTCCGTCGCAAAATGCCCGCTCATACCGCCCCGACCCCGATTATTGGCATCTTTAGCTATTTTCAGCCAGTCGCGGCCCGAAGACGGCAGGAGAGGTGCCCCGAGACCGAGAAACAGTACCGTGCTGCCAGGTCTACGCAATGCTGTCATTGGAGGCGACTGTAATGCCCAAAGTCACTCTCTCCACTCACCAGGACCTCAAGGACTTCGTTACGGGCTGCACGCTCTACGGAGTGGGCGGAGGCGGAAACCCGGCCGAAGGACTCAAAGCGCTGGAAGAACAGTTTGGCCAAGCGAAAACGCTGGGATGGGTGGATGTCAGCGAGCTCCCTGTTGGCACCTACGGAGCATGTGCATTTTTGATGGGGTCCACGGCCCCCCTATCGGACGAGAAGAAGCGGCAGATGAAAGAACTCGGTTTCCTGGTGTGGAAACATCCCAGAAATCTCCCCATCGCGACTGCCAAGCTCGAGGAGTTCACCGGCAAGACCATCGCGGGCCTCATCCCCCTTGAACTGGGTGGCAGCAACACACCCGTGCCTGTAGCCGCCGCCGCGTCACTTGGAAAGCTCGTGATCGATGGAGATTTGGCTGGCAGAGCGGTTCCTGAGATCACTCAGACCATGGCTCAAGCGAAAAACGTCTCCTTTACCCCCGCCACCAGCTTCGACAAATACGGAAATTACTGCGTTATGCTCGAGGCCATGAGCCTCACGGTGGCCGAGCGCATGGGCAAGTTCTTAAGCGACGTCGCCTTTGGGTCCACCGGAATGTGCGGGTTCATGATAGAAGCCGAGAAGATACCCGAAACCGTCGTCCCCGGCACACTCACCATGGCCCTTCGGACAGGCAGACTTGTAAACTCAGCGCTGCGTGAAGGCCGGGATCCTGTCGAGGCGCTTGTGCGTGATACGGGCATGCACGTTCTTTTCCGCGGCGCGGTGGTGGAAAAACCCTGGGAGGACAAAGACGGATATTACTGGGGCACCCACGTAATGCAGGGCGAAGGCGAGTTCGTCGGCAGGATGGGCAAGGTTGTTTTCAAGAACGAGAACCACCTCTTCTACCTGGACGAGAGACTGGTCGTATCCAGTCCGGACCTCATAATGAACATGGAGCCGGAGACCGGCATTCCCCTTCGAAACGATGACATAGAGATAGGACAGCGCTTGGTGATACTTGGGGCGCCATGCCATCGGCTCTTGCGAACACCAGAGTTCATCGAGTACCTCGGCCCGCGTCATTTTGGTGCCGACAGCGACTATGTGCCCATCGAGGAAGCCTTAAGCAGGTGACCTGCCGCATATCCCCTTGGGCAGGTCAGGAGTAGAACGCATGAACAAGGATTGCCGCAGGTACGTAGAACGCAGGTACAAGGATTGCCGTCGTGCACACTAACGCCGAGCCCAAAGAGGCAAACGACAGTATGAACAAAGCTCCAGCGCACGACAACAGAACAATGCGAGCAAAGCCTAGGGACGATCTGGAAACGAAGCAGTTCAACCACTGAAAATCGGGGAGGGGACAGCAATGGGATGCGTTGGACTCCTGTACATCGGACAATCGCCCAAAGAAGACTACGTCTCGTTTTTTAGAACCGGGTTGCCTGCGGACACCAAAATCGTCGAAGCAGGCGCCATGGACGACCTGACTCTTGAGGAGATACGGGCACTGCCCGTTCAAGAAGGTGAGCCCATCCTCGTCATGCAGACACGGGATTTGGTTACCGTCACAGCGGCGAAAGCTCTGGTCGAAGAGCGGCTTGCCGAGAAGGTCCAGCTTCTGGAGTCTCTTGGCGCGCAGGTCATCGTCGTACTCTGTACAGGCAAATTCCCCAGTCTGAACTCTAGAGTGCTGCTTCTTGAACCCAGCGAGATCCTGTTCAAAACCGTGGCCGCCGTCTCTCGCGGACGCAAGGTGGGGGTCATCACTCCGCTTCCCGAGCAAATACCCCAGACCAGAGCTTCATGGCAAGCCGTCGGTATAGAACCCATGCTCGAGGCGGCGACTCCCTACGAATCGTTGAACCCGGTGGTTGAGGCCGCGCTTCGACTAAGAGACGGAGGCGCGGACCTAATCGTGCTCGATTGCATGGGCTTTACCGGCGAGGCCAAGAACGCGGTCAGGCAGGCATCGGGCATACCGACCATCTGTGCTCGATCCATCGTGAGGCGTGTGTTGGGTGAGCTCGCTTAGGAGTTGGGCGAAGCCGGATTCGTCGAACCCATGCTAGACTGACCTGCGCAGGATTGAGGCGAATCCGCGCAAGACTTTTCTGTTCACTGCACTTGGCCGGACTCGCGGGTGTTGGGGTCTCGTAGAACTATTGGAGGTGGGTGACAATTGGCCAGAGGATCGGACGCATTCAACAAGCACAAATACAAGGGCGAGATCGCCGCGGATGCCGAGATAATGAAAGCCGCAGTCTACGGCGGCTGTTTGTTGGGCGGAGGCGGAGGCGGTTGGGTGAAGGACGGGTTGGCCAGAGGCTCTTTGGCCCTCTCCCTCGGGAAGGTGCGGATCATCCCTATCGACTCGCTAGATGAAGACGCTATCATCATAACCGCTTCCGCAGTGGGCGCCTCGGGTTCGCCAGACCGGTATGTGCCGCCCATCAACTTTGTTGAAGCCATCCAAGAGGTCGTAAACGTAACAGGCACCAACCCCCATGCGATCGCAGCGTGCGAAGTTGGCGCGACGGGAAGCGTCAACGGATGGATCCAATCGCTTGTACTCGGCATCCCCGTCGTTGACGCACCCTGGGAGGGACGCGCGCATCCGACGGCAGCTATGGGCTCCGGCGGTCTGTGGTTCCTCGAAGGTTACGAATCGATCCGGTCCGCGGTTGGCGGAGACCCTGCCAAAGGCAGGCATGTGAAGATGGTCGTGCGTGGTTCATTCCAATCTTGCGCAACCTTGGTTCGTCAAGCTGCGGTCCAAGCGGGGGGAGTCGTAGCGGTAGGTCGAGATCCGCTTCCCGCGTCCTTTATCAAAAAGAACGCTGCGTGCGGTAGCCTTGCACAGGCAATCTCCCTCGGACAAGCGTACCTCAAGGGACTTGAGAAAGGGTCGGATACCGCCATCGATAGCGCCTGTTCTTTCATTGGAGCCGACGCCATCTACAAAGGAACGGTCACATCCATCGGTCTAGAACAGCGCGGCGGGTTTGATGTCGGAACCATCCAGATCGACAAAGGCTTATGCCAGATTACGTTTTGGAATGAGTACATGACTCTCGAAATCAAAGGCGAGCGC
>DAIRWA010000178.1:0-3916 GCA_036802545.1 Bacillota bacterium
TTCACCCGGGCTTCGAGCGGAACCTACACCACGGTCGTCTTTCTCGACGGCTTCCTCTCCGCTTATAACCGAGTGCGCCCTCCCTACTTCCGTGTAACCGACGAGAAGAGTTTCCCTAACAACTCCATCAGTTGCGCCATATCCTTGGAATCGAAGCCCGGTGCCAAAGCTAGCTCCTGACCATCCTCACTTTGTGGCTCCGACTCGGTCTCCTGCACCTGAAGCGCGACACTAGACACGCTGACTCCGCTTACCGGCCTCTTGCCCCGAGAAAACAGGGAATAAGCGACGGGCATCACTACCAGCGTCAAGAAGGTGGCTGAGGCGAGACCGCCCATGATGACGATGGCCAAGGGAGCGGTAAGCTCACTGCCTTCGCCTAATCCCAAGGCCATGGGAGCAAGCCCAATGATGGTGGTAAGACTCGTCATCAATACCGGCCGCATGCGTTTGCAGGACCCGTCAATAACGGCTTCCCGGAGACCCATTCCGCTTGCGCGCCGCTGATTGATAAAGTCCACCATGACGATGCCGTTGTTCACGACCACTCCAACCAGGATTATGGCGCCGATGAAGGCGGTAATCCCAAACGCATACCCGGTCAAGTACATAGCCAGGACCGAACCGACGGCGGCCAAAGGCACTGTCAGCATGATGAGGAACGGCTGTGTAATGGACTCAAAGGACGCGGCCATGACCATGTATACCAGGATAGCCGCAAGGATCAGAGCGGCAGTCAAAGCGGAAAAGCCCTCTTCCATGATCTCCGTCATACCTGTCTGTGAGAGGGAGTACTCGTCGGGGACATCCATGTCGGCGATTACATCCTCGACATCGGTAGCAACCTCTCCCAGGGACCTCTCGGATATCGAAGCCGTTATCCTGGCGGATAGGCGTTTGTCGTGCCTGCTGATGGTGATCGGGCCCTGGCCGTTTGAGATAGTGGCGACATCCTTCAGTTTCACGGCGCCGGTTTGGCCGCGGAGCATGATCTCACCGATGCCCTCGACATCTCTTACGGACTCCGGCTCCAATCTCACCACTACATCCATGACCGTGCCGTCCACCTCGTAGCGGGATACAGTTTGGCCCTTCACGGATCTGGATACCGTCAAAGCGATCTGCGCCGGAGTGAGTCCGTACGTGAGTGCTTTCGCCCGGTCCACGGTAACGTGAACCTCAGGTTTTTCCTCGGACAGGCTGGACCGAATGTCATCGAGCCCTTCGACAGATTCCATTCGTTCCATGAGCTCTTCGCTAAGGGACTTGACGACATCGATGTCGGGACCGGCCACAGTCACTTGAGTCTGGGACGGCATATCCCCGGCGACCACCATAAGTGAAGATGTCATGTTAAAGGTGGCTTTGAAGTCGCCGGGCACCCTCTCGACCTGCTTTTTGATGGACCCGAGGACGGCCTTGGTGTCCTTTTCTTCCTTAGCGGACTCGGTCAGGTGCACAAGCACCTGGGCATCGGCGCCTCCTGTGACCGCAGAACTGAGCCCACTGGCCGAGTCGGCCCCTCCAATCGACACGCTATACTTTTCCACTGACCTGTCCAGGCCGACGATCTCCTCTATCTGCGCGACTATGCTATCAATGTCAGATAGGGGAGTGCCTTCGGCGACAGCTACATCTATGGTGAAGTTGCCTTCATCCGCGGACGGAAGAAACTCCGTTGGTATCTTGGGAGCGACGTATATCGAGGCACCTAGGAGCGCGGCCACGATGATGAAGACGCCCAGCCTATTGTTGAGGCTCCATCGAAGGAGGTTTGGGTACCAACCGACAAGGTTGCCGCTCGCATCTGCCGTAGCGTGTTTGCCACGTTTCCTCGCGAACCACCGAGACGCCAGAAGGGGCACGACAGTCAACGCGACCACCAATGAGGCCAGAAGCGAGAAAGTCACCGTCAGGGCAAGTTCCTTGAAGATGATGCCCGTGACTCCCCCCACGTACACTACCGGAAGGAACACGACGACCGTGGTGAGCGTCGAGGCGGCAATGGCCATCCCTACCTCACGGGACCCAGCCTCCGCTGCTGTTTTCGGATCCTCGCCATCCAATGTGTGCCGGTATATGTTCTCGATCACGACGATGGAGTTATCCACCAACATTCCCACGCCAAGCGCCAGTCCGCCTAGGGTCATCACGTTTAAAGTCAGCTTGCCAAAATACATTAGGGCAATGGTGGCAATAACAGAGAACGGTATACTCACCGAGATGACCAACGTGGTTCGAAGGTCTCTCAGGAAGAGAAGCAGCACCAAAACCGCCAAGCCCGCTCCTATAAGGAGGTTGTCCTTAACGGCTTCCACGGTGAACTCGATAAAGCGAGCTTGATCCATTGTAATGACTGTGTCCAAGCCGCGGAGTTCGGAGGACAGATCGTCTATTTCCTCCCGCACTGCCCTCGCGACCGTAACCGTGTTCGCGTTGCCCTCGCGCCGGATGGCCAAGGCTACTCCGGGTTTCCCGTTAACCCTCGTAAGTGAAGTGACCGGGGGATAACCTTCTTCAACGAGACCGACATCCTGAAGTTTCACAGGCACAGGTGTTGGCGGGCTCCCCTGCGTCGCTGTGTTCGTTGTGTACCCAACGACAAGGTCCCGCAGTTCCTCTATATCCTCAAACTTAGCCTGCAATCGCAGTTGGAGATCTAGGCCTTCCAGTTGCGCCACGCCCAACGGGTAGTTTAGGTTCGACCCGCTGATGACAGCCGCGATCCCGTCTTGCGACAGTCCGGTCTCCGCCAGTTTGTCAGGGTCCAGCGTAACGCTGACTCGCTCAGCGAGACCACCGACAACATCGACAGCGCCCACTCCCTCTACAGCCTCCAGCCTCGGCTTCACGGTGTTCTCCGCGAGCTCCGTAAGCTGACCCATAGTCATGTCTCTGGAATCCGACAAAGCGACCTGCATGATAGGCACCGAGTTGGGGTCGAACTCCAGTGTCATTGGCCGGGAGGCGTCCTCGGGCAAGGTCAGGAGTTCCAGCCTCTGAGCGACGTCACCTTTGGCGTCGGACATGTCCTTGCCCCAGTCGAACATGATGATAACCAGGGAAGTATCCTCTGACGAAATCGAGCTAATCTCTTTCATTCCGGGAGTCGTGGCAGCCACGGTCTCTACCGGAATTGTGACCAAATCCTGAACCTCCTGAGCGGAAGCCCCTGGAAGACTGGTGTAGATAGCGACTACCGGAGGGTTAATCTTGGGAAGCAGGTCCACGTCCAGCCTTCCGAAAGAGACTGCGCCCAGAAGAAAGACAACAAGCATGAGCATAACTGTGGTGACGGGTCTGTTGATCGAATACTTGCCTGGATTCATGATACCACCTCTTCTGCGAGCGACGAAGCTATCTTCCCAAATATGGCGATTAGCGTGCGAAGCTCATCCTCATGTAGCGCGAACACGTATTTCGCGATGGTTTCCCGTTTGGTTTGCTCAAGCTCGGCGGTAGTAGATTTGCCTTTGGGCGTTATTTCCAGTCGGACCACACGCCTATCTTCGGTATCCCGCGTCCGCTGGACCAACCCACCCGCCACCAACCTGTCCGACAATGGCGTGATGGCGCTCGGGGTAACCCCCAGAGCCTTGGCGACTTCGGACACCGTGCATCCGTCTTCCGAGGCCTTCAGCAAGCGCAATAAGCTAAACTGAGCGGGAGTCACCTTCCCTCGCATGATCCGGATCTCATCTCTGATCGTCCTCTGGAGAAGGGTCCCAATAAGGTCGTCGAATTCCTGCAGCAATTCGCGGTTATTGTCTTGAGGTCTTTCTGTAGGTCTTTCGGGCGGCACTTGCTCATCACTGTCCTTCTTCTAGCTTGCTTGACCACATTAATAGTTAATTAGCTTAAACTTATGCCAGTATACGGTGAAGTAGACCGGGCGTCAAGGCGGAGGCTATAATAC
>DAIRWA010000179.1:0-3833 GCA_036802545.1 Bacillota bacterium
TACCCAACCCTGTTTAAAACCACTCGTACCTTGGAGCGCATGGAAAGCCTGGTCAGTAGATCTAGGCACTGCTTCATGTTCTGGATGGCAGGCAAATCGAGAGTGGTGACGGCGACTATTTCAGAGGACTCCTCCAGTGCGGGGATCACCGTGTCGTGCAGGTATGTGGGCCCGTCCACTATGACGTAGTTGAAAACTTCAGATAAGAGGGAGAGGATCTTCTGGATGTGGTCAGCTTGAATGAACCCGGAGAAGTCCGGCTGGACAGGAGCGGATAGTATCTTCACCCCGGATGGGTGCTCGGTGCAATAGCTATCCACCATTTCCTTATCCAAGTTGTTGATGTCGTCGACCATGTCCTTGATGGATCTCTTCCAGGCGATGCCAGCCATAAGCCCCAAGTTGCCGGACATAAGGTCCAGATCCACCAATGCGACTCTCTTCCCGGTAAGCCGCCTTATGGCGATGGCGAGGTTCAATGCCAAGGTGGTCTTCCCCACTCCGCCCTTTGTGCTGAAAACCGTCACGGTCTTGAACTGGGGCGTGGACTTCTTCCTCTTCACAGAGAATACTCTTTGGCGCATTCTTCCCTGTTCCGCGGCTTTGTGAACGGATCGAAACAGCCTATCGTCGTCAACCGGAAGGCTTAAGACGTCCTTGGCGCCGACTTGCAGGGCGGTATGCAGCACCTTCTTGCTCTCGGCCATAGTTGCCAGGATTAGACTGGACATAGGGAGCTCCAGCGAGAGCGCTTCTGCCAGAGAAATGCCCTTGTTGTGCGGCATATCTATATTGAGGATGATAACTTGCGGCTCGTACCGCTCGGCCATGGCAAACCCGATATCGCCGCTGTCGGTATTTCCGACAACGGTGAACTCGCCGTGTTTTGTCAGCCGCTCTTTGAAGTTGTTCCCTACTTGATCATCGATGATCAGCACGGTTGTTTTCTGCATTAGAGAGCCACCTCGTCCGGACTAAGGATGAAGCCGCCTGAGATCCGAAAGGTCGAGAGTAGGTATAGACTGTGTCCCGCTCTCACCAATGGGCCTTGCGATCAGCTTCAGTTTTCCGACGTTTTCCGTAAGAAAGACCTTCTGCGCGTCATCGGGACTTAAGGCTAGAGTTACATTGTCAACTACTTGGACCGCGTCCTTCTTCTGCAAATCAGTGCCGACAGCCAATACCAAGGCGTTTTGGATGATAGTCGCGACTTCCATGTCCTGAATGCCACTGTCGTCATCCGGTGTCCAAAACGAGAGAAGATCCACGTAATGTCCAGGCTTGAGGTGGCCTCCGACTCCCGAGACGGCCCCGACGGCCACAGTCACGGCTCGCAGTCCCTCCGGGATCTTGAAAGGAAGCTCACTGCTGGTCTTCTCGTCGGCAACCCGCCCTGCCAGGATGACTTCGCCGGGCCAGAGATCCGTTACCGTGAACTTGCCTATGACTTCCTTGGGATCGGTTGCGGCAGACGGATGGGCAAGTTCCTCAGGAACTCGGATAGTCTCAAGAAGCTCGGCTCCAAGCTTCGTCCCCACTGCTATCTTGCCCTTGGCCACTACCTGAATTGCCATGGGTACGTCTTCCACATTGGCGGCTCGAAGCGCGACCAAGTAATTGTTGACGAGCACGGCCGCTAGTACCCCAAGAAGGCCGGCGATGATGATCCAAGTCCTCGACTTCAGCATAGGTACATCCCTCTTCGACGCTATCTGACTAGTTTCACTACGTTGACTGCTCCTGTGGTGCCGTTGATTTCATCCTCGGTTACCTCACCCAAACACCACGCCGTGAGCTCCTTGGAGTCTGAATCATAATCCTCGATGAAGAACCGTAAGAAGCCGATGATGGTGACGACATCCTTTCCATGGGCCTGGTGTAGTCCGCTCACCATGGGCAGGATCACGACTCGCGAACAGCCCGAGTCTGTGTCTACAACGACGTTTGATCCATCGTTGTCTCCGTCTAAATCCTGAAGGTGACAACCATGTGTACACCCGGAAAGCCGGCTCCCAAGCGCTTGTTTGACTTGGCCGTTGTTGACTCCTGGGTAGGTCAGTATCTCAAGGTCCACTCCTAGCGGGATCTCGCCATCGTACCCGTCTTGCAGGTAGTGCCAAAACAGGCTGGGAGGGGTGAAATCCAGGTAACCGTAGTTGCCGTGGACTCCGTTGCCCGGTGTAAAATTCAACTGATATCGTGTGTAAGGAACAAAATCCTCGTAGAAGTAGGATAGGGGGACGACACTGGGCGCGTCCCAATCCAAATAGGTCTCGGATTTGACCCTAACAGAGGTTTGGTTCCAGGATAGAGCCCTGGCGAAGAACAAGTCGGTAGTTATGTCCACGTCGACTTCAAGACGCTTACACCCGTCCGCAAAACTCAGAATGACCTCGCCGGTGTCTCCTCCTAGAGTAACCGTCGCAGTGTAATCCGAAGTCCCGGTAACCTCTAGGCCATTCATCTCTAAGTACTGAACCGCGGTCTCGAATGCAGCCAGTTTCTTGTCTGCCTCAGAACCTCTGGCACTCATGACTCGACCTGAAGCTGCCAACGCTACCGAATCTGATATGTCCTGAAGCCTTGTGTGCCGGTAATAGAGATAACCGCCATCCACAGAGATGGCAGCGAAACCGAAAAGGACCACCATGGCCACCGCAGCAAACACCAATGTCGCGCCCTTTTCTTGACAAAGCTTTTCGCGCAATCGTTGGTCCTCCCTTGTCACTCACTCCTCATGATCATCCGTGAAGCCAGAGCCATAGGATTTCCGGTCAGATCACTGATAATCGGAGTGACCACGTTTAGTGAGTACCTGAGTGTCAATTCCACCCAGACTTCGCTCATCCCATCTGTGTTCCGGTCAAACTCAACCAAGAGCCTTCCGTCATCAAGCGTTACCAATCTCGCGCTGATATAGGTTGCCAGAGTATCGGAAACCCAGGTTGCGACCTGGGCTTCCGGAACGTTGGCCATCGTGCAATGTATGGAGGCGTACCTCGCGCCGTCTCTGGCCACACTTTGTAGCTCTATATATGCCGAGAAGATGCGGCCGCCTTCCATGATGGCCATGAGCAGGAAGACAATCACGGGAAGAATCAGGGCGAATTCTACCAGCGCCTGCCCTCTGTTATCCCTAGCTGCCTTCCTCACCCGTGTCACCTCTTTTTGTTTCCAAAGCTGTTCCGATGCCATCCTAGAATCTCTTCGGCATCGGTCCGGGCCAAGGTGCACTTTTGGAACCCGGTGCCCCGGGAGTACTTGTGATGGCGACAGGGAGGGCCGCAAGCGCCCTCCCTATCCCATTTTCTATTTACGGAATAAACGCGGCCGCGATGTCGTTGTACATCGATGCCAGTGCATTCCCTAGACCAGGGAGCGCCACGATCACCACAATCACTATCAGTGAGATGATCATCGCATATTCGACGAGACCTTGACCTGCTTCTTCTTTAACGAGTCGTTTCGCGACTTCTGCCACCTTTACGGGCTCCCCTCTATCTAGGCCTTGCTACGCTTGGGCACGCTTGTGCGGCTCCCGAGACCTCAGGGGTGGCTGTTCAGCCCCGATTATGGCCGTGCGGGTGCCTACTAGCCGCCAGTTGCGGTGCCGCCTACCTCCGTTGTGATGTTTTGGAAGATTCCCTTCAGGGCATCGGACAGTCCCGGGAACGCGACGATAACCAAGATTGCAATCAACGCGATAATAAGTGCGTACTCTACCAAACCCTGTCCTTCTTCCTTGGAAGACAACCTGCTCCAGAACCTGAACATTGCGCTGTACACTGCTTTAACCTCCCTAATCTTGATTCCGCTGCGCTTGTTTCGCTTTA
>DAIRWA010000180.1:0-3832 GCA_036802545.1 Bacillota bacterium
GATGACCCAGACGCCGCTTTGGGTGCTGTGTTCACTTGGCCCAACTACTACCCTCGCCTCTTGAGCGACCACAATGGCCGGATATCTCGAGACAAAGCGTACGCCGCAAAACTCCAGACCAGAGCAACCGGGATTAACCTCATCTGAAAGTTTCCCCTCGCCTGTAACATCTCTTGCGTGAAGTTGGGTCTGACGCGGAGACCCTTCAGCCCAAGCATATTTCCCGCAGACAGATAGGCCGCATACGCCATGCCGGTGTAGCCGGGGTCGTCCAAACCATACTCGACATCCACGTCCAAACTGACGTTCAACTGGCGCCACGCCTTCTTGGCGAAATCCAATGTCTTTCGTTTCACTCTAGGTGTCAGAGACCTCTTGATCTCCTTGAACGAGGCCGCGAACCGGCGCCGCCCGGCAGGCTTTCTACCTTTGCTACCGGAATGGGAGGCCGAGTCAACACTTGAATCCGGGGCATCGGAGTGGCGACCATCCGGGCTTCGCCGCCTGCGCCTAAACCGATGTCGAAACCTGTTCTGAACATCTGAGCGAGATCGCGCATTGGTCTCATCCGTCGATCCACAGCGAGTCGAGCCACCGCTACCTACGTCGTCCGCCGATCCAGCACCCGCTGAGCTACCGCCTGGTGGGCCGCATTCGGTCGCACCGCCGATCCACCACCAGTTGAATCACCGTCGGCCTCCGCGGCACTACCGCCCGACTTGCCGCCCTGCATCTGCCGGTCGAGAACACGTATGCCCAGGATGCGCAAAGTCACCGCCCCGCCGGTGGTAGCGTGAAAGCCGACCAAGCCACCAAGGACGCTGGCTTGCGCCTGTCCGCGTGCGTCCACGATGACTACGTCGGCCGAAGGATCTTCGTAAAGCCCCTCAACACCGCTCAACGCGGACTCCTCTGCGGGTCTTGACGAAGTCCCATCTGCCCGCGCTGACGAAGCCCCACGAGCCTGTCCTGACAATGTTTCTCCGGTATTGTCCGACGAGGCGCCGGCACCGCGACCATCGTCACAGCCGTTGCCATCAGCCTCACCGGATTTCTGTTGCCATCCCAATACCAGGTTCGCCGTGCCGTCCAGGAGGTCCCCGATTGAGCCGGAAAACCCGGCCTCCCCAAAGACCCGAGCTCTTACAGGCAAACACAGCGCAGCGAGGATGACGGCAACGATGACTGCCAGTATCCAACCCAGTATCTTCAGTACAAACCACAGAGCCGCTAGGCCCATGCTATTTCAGAGCCTCGCCGAGCTCGGCCCAAAGCATGGGAAGACCTGTCTTCAAGCGGTCGAACTCCTCGACCCTTATGAACTCGTTAGGCCCATGCGCGCCCGAATCGGGACTGGACATAGCGAAGAACACCAAGTATGTATCCAAGATATCCAAGAACGCCCTTGCTATCGGCAGAGTACCACCTAGCCTGGTCATCACAGGATCCGTTCCGAAGAGCTTTGTCAGTACCTTGGACATAACCGGAAGCACCGGATGGTCGCTTGGAACGACATAGGGCCTTGAACTACCGGGGAACGACTTGACACTGACGGTCACTCCCACAGGCACATTCCTCATGACGTGTTTTTCGATGAGTCTACATATTTCCTCAGGCTCTTGATTGGGCACAAGCCTGCACGTGATCTTACACGATGCCTTAGCCGGAATGATGGTCTTGATGCCTTCTCCCTGGAAGCCTCCCCATATACCGTTGGCGTCCAACGTGGGCCTGACCCAAATCCTTTCGACAGGCGAATACCCCTTTTCTCCGAACAGCGCAGGGACGCCGGTGTGGGCCATAGTCTTGCTCGCGTCAAAGGGCACTTTGGCCATATCGGCCTTTTCCTGGGCCGTCGGAAGAGCCACGTCATCGTTGAATCCTTCCACAAGGATGATCCCGTCGGGCGACTTCATACCCGCCAATATCTGCGCCAGCGCTTGAATCGGGTTGGCGATGATCCCGCCTTGTCCCGAATGGACATCGGTGCTGGGTCCGGCGACTTCGATTTGCAGCGCGGCGAGTCCGCGGCATCCCACCGTCAAAGAGGGAATATTCCGCGCATACATTCCTCCGTCTACAGAAACGACGATGTCCGCCTTGAAGTCATCCTTGCGATGCTCCAGCAAGTCCTTTAGGTTTGGGCTGCCGATTTCTTCTTCGCCCTCAAAGAGGAACTTCAAGTTTACGGTGAGCTCTCCCCGGCCAATCACTTCCTCCGCCGCCAAGACTGCCGGGAAAACACCTCCCTTGTCGTCCGCCGCGCCCCTAGCGTAGATCTTTCCGTCCCGTACCTCGGGCTCAAAGGGTTGTGTCTTCCATTCATCTAGCGGGTCGGCTGGCTGCGTGTCGTAGTGACCGTATATGAGTACAGTAGGCGCGTTAGGAACCTGCGATTCCTTGCGCCCAAACACTACCGGGTGCCCCTTGGTCAAAATGACCTCAACGCCGTCTATCCCCGCTTTCTTCATCCTTTCGCCCAACCACACTGCCGCCTTCATAACATCGGGCTTGTGAGCCGGAAGAGCGCTTATGCTCGGAATGGATAGGAACTCAAGAAACTCGTCAAGATGCTTCTTGTCCGCCAACTTGTCATCTCCTTTCATTGCTCGCTGTCGGAAACATTATACCCTGGAAATGTCAGGGATCGGAATCCCTCTCCCATCACCGGCCTCATCGCAGAGTGCAAGACACAAGTACGAGTCTTACGGCGGATATACTTTAGTGAAGCCAAGGCAAACCAAGGGAGTGTGGTCTCATGGCATGGTTGTACTGGGCGTTGGCGGCCGCTGTATTCTGGGGTCTGGGACCGGTCTTCGCCAAAATGGGACTCGAGAAGCCCGACCCTCTCACCGCTCTTCTAGTCCGCAGCACAGCGGTACTGATTGTCCTTATCGTATGGGCGGCTCTCAAGGGTGATATGGCAGGAAAGCTGTCGGAACTCGATAGCCGAACCTGGACACTTCTCATATTGGAAGGCGGCGTCGCTTCCGTCATCGCTCACTATGCGCTATTTCAAGCCCTGAAACTTGGCGATGTGGCCAATGTGGTGCCAATAACCGCCTCATATCCGCTGATCGCCATCCTCTTATCTGTTGTACTATTAGGGAGCAGGATGACTTGGGGCAAAGGGCTGGGCGCAGCGCTCACAGTCCTAGGAATCTACCTGCTACAGCGTTTTTGATGAAAGGGTGACCCGCGTATGCGGCTTAAGGTAGCTCTGATACAGCACAGGGCCTACGATGTGGACCACTCACAGGAGGGGCTGGCGGATACGCTGGCTTTGACAGATCAGGCGGCCCAATCCAAACCCGATCTGATAGTGCTTCCTGAATGCAGTTATCCCGGATACTATCTCGGTCTTTCCGGAGATCCTGGGAAAAGCGTCCAGGGCTGGCATGACGCTCTCCGCAGTTTCCGGTTCGCCGCCCAGAAGCACGGTGTATACTTATCCGTGGGCCTTGCTGAGGCGCAGGGGGACAAGATCTACAATTCAGCCTTTCTCTTCGCCAGAGACGGATCGGTAGTGGGGACTGCACGAAAGACTTTCCTCTGGCACTTTGACAGACGATGGTTCGCTCCCGGCGACAATTACTCGGTTTTTGAGACGGACATAGGCAACATAGGGATGATCATCTGTGCCGACGGGAGACTCCCCGAAATCAGCCGTGCGCTCGCTCTTAAGGGAGCCGACATCATCATAGACACCACCAACTGGGTTACCTCCGGGAGTGACCCCGAGGCGCTGCGTAACCCTCAGGTAGACCACATGATACCCACGCGGGCCGCGGAAAACGGAGTCTGGCTCTTCTGCGCCAACAAGGTAGGACGG
>DAIRWA010000181.1:0-2147 GCA_036802545.1 Bacillota bacterium
TCTCGACCCTCGATGAACTTAACGACTACTTCTGGGCGTGGCTCGAAATCTACCACCAAAAGCCCCACGGGTCTTTGAAGAAGACCCCCAAAGAGCGCTTCGAGGAGGACCAAACACCCCTACGCAGACTGGATCCTCTGAAAATCCGCCAGAGCTTCCTCTGGCAGGAGAAGCGCAGGGTCGACAAGACGGGGTGTTTCTCTCTCGGCGACAACACCTACGAAGTCAGCGCCGCCCTCATTCGCAGGCAGATCACTGTCCGTTACGATCCTTACGACCTTGGTGTCGTCCAGGTGTTTTACGACGGTCAGGCCTATCCAGACGCAGAGCCCCTTGACCTGAGACAGCCTCGGCACAGGGACCTTGAGCAAGCACCCCAACCCCCTGCCATCACGACAAACCTCAACTTCCTTGAACTCGCCAAGCGCCACTACGACGAGGAGCAGCGAAAGAAGCTGGGCGCCATGCGCTTTCCCCGCCCGCAAAAGGAGGAGGCGGCAGAGTGATTAAGGATTACTTTGGACTCACCGAGACCCCTTTCGCCAAGTACGTGCCGGCCGTCAACCTCTACCGCAGTCAAGCATGGCAGGAACTCTCCGCTCGCTTGGACCACATAGTCAAAAGCCGAGCCTTAGGCGTCATCACCGGAGAAGTGGGCGCAGGCAAGTCGACCGCCGTACGAGCTCTTTCCACCCGCCTTGATCCCATCCGCCACCCGTTTGTCTACATCGCCGACTCGGTCCTGGAGCCGAGAGGTTTCTACAGAGAGGTACTCTCCCAATTCGGGGTCACTCCCGCCTACCACCAAAGAGATGCCCGGCGCCAATTCGACCATGTCCTCCTTGACGCCTACGAAAATCAGGGCAAGCAGCCGATCTTGGTCATTGATGAGGCCCACCTTCTTTCGGCGTCCATGCTCGCCGAGGTGAGATTCCTTTCAAACTTCAGGTACGATTCGTTAAGCCCCTTTGCCCTAATCCTCATCGGTCAGCCCGAACTGCGGGCCACCTTGCGGATGCGGGCTCTAGAGCCTGTGCGTCAAAGGATTAGCGTGCGTTACCACTTGGGAGGTCTGGAAGAACACGAGACCAAGGCATACATCGAACACGTTCTGAAGCAGGCGGGAGCGTCCAGGCCGCTCTTCAGCGAGTCCGCCACAGCCCAGATCCACTCCATATCCAGGGGGATTCCGAGGGTGATCAACAACCTGTGCGCCGCATGTCTCTTAGATGTGATCGCCCAGGGCGGTCAACTGGTGGGACGTGGCCAACGTTCAGCGAGCGCAGTTGGATTACGAGCAGTTGTAGAGGCATTCACAATCACCACGGGGGCTCCGTCAAGGGGCCCCTATCTCTCTTAGCAGGCGTTACCTAAGCCGACACCTACTCCGAGCGTTCCGTCAGCGCCACGCAATTCGGTTGGTTTGCCGACAAACAGCGTGAGCCACAACACGATGTACTGCATTGTTGTGGATGGCATCGTTAACGATCCGCTTGTCACCAAAGTAGTTGGGACCACAACAAATGGCAAGACCGCTTCGGCAACGCCGGTAAATTCCTGTTGGTATCTGATCTTGGCTAACCTTGACATGGTGGATTCGTGGAAGACAGTTGAAGCGCAAGACGCAAACGGCAACACGCTCCATTCTCTAACCACATGGGTCCCTTAGGCTATCTACTGATGTTTGACTAGGACACAATTTGAACCCTGCCCCTGGCGCAACCCGGTGGCAGGGTTTTGTGTTGGTGCCACCACATCGTCCGTTCCGTAATGTCTACGAAGTCGGGTGGGTGCATTCCCAAGTAAGACCTGCTGTCTGCCGCGGTCGAGTACGCCTGCGAGGTGCGCTAAGAGCTCATCTAGAGCAACAAGACCGCAGTATTTGTAGGTGGCCGTAATTTGCCCAATGCCCGTTCAGACAGCTTGGTCATCTCGTAGCAGTGCCAGAACCCCACTTCTCCTGGCCGTCCTTGCGGACAGGGCTGGAAAACAGGGCGTTGACGCCCGGGGAGGTCTGATCCAAGAGTGCGATCAAGTTTTCTTGAGCATCAGAGCATCACCTTGATTTTCATCTGTTGGTTGTACTGGCGATTGTAGATCGTTCTCCACTACCAAGAGGGATGCACGCCGTTACTTTCGCACCATTC
>DAIRWA010000181.1:2157-3819 GCA_036802545.1 Bacillota bacterium
CTCTGACTCCTTGGCCGCTCGCCCTGTATGCCGCCAAACGCACTTCACCCCCCTGATGAGTTTCACGGGGATCATCTTTACGCAGCGGTAGAGCTCTAGGTGTGCGCTATTTAACGCTTACCGAAATTCGTCCCTAAGGAATTATTTTACCGGCATTCGGACTGAACCCAGACACGTTGTCAGGGCATATCAAACCGTGCCCAGCAATAGATCATCTGGGGAGTGTCGACCAAAGTAGAGGTGAAAGAGTAGTGAGTGTGAGTATCATCGACAAAGGCATGACTTTGGCACAAGCGGATAATTGCCTATATGAATCGGGTTGTTGTATATGCGGAGCAGGCCTCTTTGAGGTACATGATATCACCATAGCGGACGGGACCGGTATCGCTGAAGGTGGAATAACTCCTTCCATGTGAGGTGGGGGCATAGCCCTTTGATTCGAGCTCAGCCCTAGTATTACGGCACTCCCCATGCGATATTCGAACTGAATTAATGGGAGGGAGACGATGAACGCGTACTACCTTGGTCATTACAACGTGTGCGTTGAAGATCCCGCTCGAGACAAAATGGCGATTTATAACACCATGACCTCGGCAATGGTAAGGTTACCAGCTAGAGATGGCAAGCCTCTAATAAACACCTTAAGTGCTTCTGACATCAGCCAACTACATCGTTTAATGATTCTTGTGCCATCCTACGAACATGAACAACGGATGTTTGAGTACTGGTCTCGCAGGAACCGATTCGGACACCGTTCGCTGGTGGCCACATTGTTCGCCACTCGGCATTGTAACTTGAAGTGCACTTACTGCTATCAGGCCCAAGAAGCATTGGGTGTACCGATACAGGATATGTCAGAAGAGGTGTCGGAAACAACCTTCGATTGGATTGAACGCTATGCGCTGGCTCGTCAGATCTCGAATGTGCACCTTATCCTTTACGGAGGCGAGCCGCTAGCGAACCCATCATTTATCGCTGTATTACGTGAACGGATGGATGCGATGATGCACCGTACAAACGTTCGCTATTCGAGCTACCTTGTGACAAACGCAACCATGGTGAGTTCAGAGATCCTCGATGATCTCTTAAAGTGCCACCTAGTACACGCTCAAGTTACGCTTGATGGTCCTGAGAGCCTTCATGACTCGAGAAGAAGAAAGGCCGATGGTAGCGGAAGTTATGCCGAGACAGTTGGGGGGCTCCAACTGCTTGCAGAGGCATGCGATATTTCAATCAGATGTAATGTGGAACCGAACACCGCGGATGAAGTCCGGATGCTAATAAGAGATCTAAAGGACTTGGGCGTCGCAGTTCGACCGAACTCCTTCAGCATTGCCGGTACCTGCTACTGTAGTCACGATGCCCCTCAGATGGCATCCCGCTTCTCGGCGGAAGAATTCGCCATTTATGCAGTGGGGCTTCTACGATATGCGCGTGACCACGGATTCGTGATCCGGCACCCTTATAGGCAATCTCCCTGCTTCGCTGCTAGGGAAGGTTCATTCACTTTCGACGTTGATGGCGGCATCTATCTATGTAGTCAGATGGCAGGCTATGAAGTAGCGAGAGTAGGAGATGTCCGACAAGTCGACCTCAAGGATGCGTATTTCCAGCTGTTGACACTTGATGCGCGGATGGCTCATTGTTGCGAGTGTCAGTACC
>DAIRWA010000182.1:0-3244 GCA_036802545.1 Bacillota bacterium
CCACTTCACAAGCGGCAGTCAGCCGGCAAGCGACAGCTAGCCTTCGGTGGATTTCGCAGGAGAAGCCTCTTTCCCTTCCAAGACTCCCTTAAACCCTGCAAGCGCCCCTAACACGCCTGCCGCCTCAGAGGGGATGATTATCTTGGTGGCCTTGCCGTCGGATACCCTCTCCAGAGCCTCAAGAGACCTGATGGCGACTACCTCCTTGGTAGGATCCGACTCCTTAATTGCTCCGTATACCATTCTAATGCCTTCGGCCTTGGCCTTTTCTACAGACAGAATCGCTTCAGCTTCCCCCTGGGCTCGCAGGATGGCCGCCTGCCGCTGGCCTTCCGCCAGTTGAACTTGGGCTTCTTTCTCGCCTTCGGACCTTAGAATGGCTGCGCTCTTGTCACCTTCCGCCCTCAAGATGGACTCGCGGCGCTCGCGTTCGGCCCTCATCTGCTTTTCCATGGCATCCAGGAGATCTCTCGGTGGAGCGATGTTCCTAATCTCGACTCTGGTGACCTTGATCCCCCACTTATCGGTAGCCTCATCCAGGACCTGACGCAGTCTGAGGTTCACCGTATCTCGGGAGGTCAACGTCTGATCGAGGTCCATATCGCCTACAATGTTACGAAGCGTGGTAGCCGTCAAGTATTCTATCGCGGAACGCGGATTGGCTATTTCATAAGTGTACTTGATTGGGTCAGTCACCTGGTAATAGACGACTGTGTCTATCTGCATGGTCACATTATCTCTTGTGATCACCGGCTGAGGCGGATAATCCACTATCTGCTCTCGCATATCGATGATCGCCCGCATGCGGTCAATAACAGGAACCAAGACGTTTACGCCGGTGTCTGCTATACCATGAAACTTGCCCAACCTTTCTACTATGCCGGCTCGGGCCTGAGTGATGATTTTTATGGAAGTGGCGGCAAAAGCGACCACCATAAGGATCAAAGCCATAAACACGAATTCCATGTTCGCTTCTCCTCTCCGTTGCTTACTGTCTACTCGGTGTCCATCCACGAGCAATCATCGTCCAATAGATGCGTTAACCTCTGCCTTGGCCTACTCGGGCGACTCTACAACGACGTGGACGCCGGCGACCCGCAGGATCTTAACCGTGACGCCTGCGGGAATCCTTCTGCCGTCATTGGACCTAGCAGTCCAGATCTCTCCGTTAACCTTGACCTGGCCGGAACCTTGCTCAGGTATGGGCTGGGTTACGAGAGCCATTGTGCCGGGCAAAGCGTTTACGTTGGTCTTAAGCTCGGCCCCCTTGAATACAGGTGACGTCAATTTCTTGGTGGACACAACAAGAGCCGCGGATACTCCAATAAAGAAGACAAATTGCCAGGGAACGGAGGCCCCAAGAAACGCGGCGACGGCGGACGCGGCGGCCCCGATTCCAAACCACATGATGAAGAAGCCTTCCGTAAAGATCTCGGCTACGACACACACGATAGCGACAATAGTCCATCCGATCCAGTGCTGCACCGGCGTTCCCTCCCTTTTATATCTACGTAAGATTCGCGGAAACGTTGGAGCGCGAGCGCTTAAAATTGTGGAATTTCTCTTCCGATTGGCGCTGAGCCGGGCTAGAAATGGAGCGCCTGCCTTACGAAACCGCACGACTTGGTCAAGAACACAGCGTCGCATCCGGCCACATTCGCTATTTTCTCGGCGCGGCCTGCAAATCCCTGTCGCTTAACCTTCGGGTCCGATAAATACATGGCCAGAAGTCCCTTGACGACCGCAAGGTGCGTATCGCGGTGTTTTTCAGGCAGCGCTTGTGCGTCTTCCAGGGCGTCCTTCACGAAGCTTACGAGGGCATCCTCGGCTTCGTCCAGAGAAGCGTAGTATGAGATAAAGTTCAGATCTCCGCCCGCGCGGTCTTCCTCAAGATCTATGAAATAATCCAAGAGGATATGAAGGCCCGAGATACTCGGAAAATACCGTCTATCCAGGTCAGATGCTTCATCGGAGGTGAGTGAGTCGTGACCGGATGCCGAAATTAGGCCAAACATACCCAGGGTTGAGCCCGCCGCGGCGCCAAACTCCCACCACTTAAGCCCCGCGCATCTATCCCGCCACCAGTCCTCGCGGCAGCGCTTGTGAAACCATTCGACCATCAGAGCGTCTCTCTTGTCAAGGTCTTGATGCTTGGTTACCTGAAGCTCGGAATACAAACTGACTAACTTCGATACAAACGGCTGCGCGACCCCATATCCGGGAAGCTCATTTAGTACCGACCTCGAAGCGTTAACCAGTGAATCCAAATACCCGTCATCATCCTGAACATATCCACAAAGACCGTAGTAATCCCGGGTGGGCCGACCCGGATCAACGCAACACATCATAGCCTCGTGCAGCAGGGCAAAACTTCCCGCATCAGGCTGTCTGTCCACCCTGTCGCAGAGGTTATCCAGGTAATCGCTGACTGTTTGGATGGCCACTATCGCCCTAATCAGCAATTCCATCTTGGCCCTGCAGGTTAGGGACAACACGGCGCCGCCGACACAGTGAAACCGCTTCTTTTCCAAGCTAGACAGAGCTTGTCGCCTAAGCTCAAGGTCGGGTATCCCCATGGCCCTGTCCGTCCAGCGCGCCAATTCTCTGGCTACCACAGGATGGATCCGGACAGGCAGTTCGATGCAGGTTTTCACTACGCCTAGTGTAGACGAGGCGGTCTCCTCCCAAAGGAATTCCTTAATGGCAGGATTCGCCTTTCTCCTCGCAGAAATTCGGTTAATGGGAAGAGAGTCCACATTTTCGGAGGGATTACGCGAAGTTCGCGGCTAAAAGTGGCGAGTACAACCGACAAGGTCAACCTGCTCTTGGTGAGCGCCCCACACAATTTTGGATGGCCGTGGGGTAAGGGCAACTTCTATCGTGGGTTCTACGAATATCTGGGAACCGGCTACCTGGCGGCGGCGTGCGAGAGAGACGGCGTTTCAGTGAAAATTCTAGACGCCCCTTTTCACGGATGGGGTCCTAGACAAACCGCCGACGAGATTCGAAAGAGAGATTTCGACGTTCTTGGAATCTCAGCCAACTGGCAGCAGTTTTTCCCGCAGACATCTTCGCTGTTGAACCTCGTCAGGGACCTCAATAAGCCTATTCTGCTAGGCGGGCATTTTCCGACCATCGCACACCGGGAGATAATGGCGGATTTTCCGCACTTGACAGCCGTAGGCATCGGCGAGGCCGAATCGTCTCTCCCGGAAGCCGTCCGAACCCTCGCGCGAAAAGACTC
>DAIRWA010000182.1:3254-3818 GCA_036802545.1 Bacillota bacterium
GGCGGATGTCGCGGGGATGGCGATCAGAGGGACCTCGACTGCCAAAGCTGACATGCCCGTTCCGGGCCACACGAAGGACAGCAGGGATCTCATCATAAACACCGGCACGATTCCCCTTTGCGTTGACCTGGATAAGCTTCCTTTCCCCCTTCGCCCTCAGGCCGATGTCTACAGAGCCGCCAAGAATCCGGGATTGGCCTCGGCAAGCCTTCTGTCCAGCCGCGGGTGCGGCGGCCATTGCAGTTTTTGCACTATCCACGCCTTCCAGGGAGTATCTCCCGGTCCCAGGTGGAGAGCCAGATCTCCCGAAAACGTGGTGGCAGAGATCGAGATGCTCCAGAAAGACTACGGCTTCACCCACTTTAGGTTCGTGGACGAGGATTTCTTCGGAAGATGCCCGGAAGGACGCAGGCGTGCGGAAGAGATAGCCCGTCTCATCGTTTCAAGGGGCATCAAGATGAACTTCGAGCTTTTCTGCAGAGCCGACGAAGTGGACCCTGACATCCTCCGACAACTCAAAGAAGCCGGCCTGAACATGGTGTACTTGAGTCTTGACGCGGCCAC
>DAIRWA010000183.1:0-3741 GCA_036802545.1 Bacillota bacterium
AGGCAGGAGACCTTCGAACGGGCGAGGACAAGGTTCTGGTGCAGTCTGGAGAAGGGGAGGATATCGTAGAGTCCGTGGAGCCAGCCGGCGAGAAGGAGGTCTTTGACCTTACAGAGCCGTTCAGCCACAGTTTCGTGGCCAACGGCTTTGTGGTCTCCAATTGCGGAGAACAGCCTCTCCTGCCCTTCGAAGCGTGTTGCCTGGGTTCAGTCAACCTGGGGCGCTTCACTAGGTCTATATGGGGTGCGGGCGGAAAACGCGCCAATGTGGCGAAAGCCGTCGATTGGGACGGGTTGTCAGAGGCGATTCGGGCAGGCGTACATTTCCTCGATAATCTCATCGACGCCAACAAATATCCTTTGCCTGAGATCGATAAGATGGCGAGGGGTAACCGGAAGATCGGGCTCGGAATCATGGGCTGGGCAGACATGCTGCTTGACCTCAAAATCCCGTACAATTCCGAGGAAGCGCTGAACCTTGCCACGAAAGTGATGGAGTTCATAGAAAGAGAGTCTGTCGCCGAGTCCTCTGAACTGGCAAAGCGCAGAGGAGTATTTCCTTACTGGGAAAAGAGCGTATTCGCGGACAAAGGACTAAGGGTACGCAATGCCACGACTACTACCATTGCTCCCACCGGAACCATAAGCATAATCTGCGGAGCCTCATCGGGCATCGAGCCGCTCTTTAGCCTGGCTTTCACTCGGCACGTTCTCGGGAAGAGCATGGTAGAAGCCAATCCCAGGTTTGAACAGGTCGCCAAGACGGTTGGCTTCTACTCGGACGAGTTGATGGATAAGGTCGCGGCCAACGGCGCTCTCCATCATCAACTTGCTGAAGTGCCGGAGGAAGTCCGCAACGTCTTTGTGACCGCTCACGAAATCACGCCCGAATGGCACATCAAGATGCAGGGGGCTTTCCAAAAGCACACTCATAACGCCGTCTCCAAGACAGTGAACTTTCCCAGGGAAGCGACTAGGGACGATGTCAAAGAAGTGTTTGTCCTTGCCAACAGTCTTGGCTGTAAGGGAGTCACCGTCTATCGCGACGGTAGCAGGGCCGAGCAAGTCCTGACGGTGGGAGCGGACAAGACGGCGGGAAGTGTATCTAGTTCATCTGGCGCGACCGCGCAAGATCCGCTCCTTGTCGATGCGGTAGCGCAAGATGACCACGGCAAGACCCGTGTCAACGGCGTATGGGGTAGGGTGCGCCCCATCGAGCGCCCGTCCAGGTTGGACGGATTTACCGCGATGAAAGAGACTCCGGTCGGCAAACTCTTCTTGACTCTGAATACGCTCGATAGGCATCCGGTTGAGATGTTCGCTCAGATCGGGAAGGCGGGCAGCGACTTGTCGGCGTTTACCGAGGCAATCGCCAGGCTGATTTCCATCGCGCTCCGTTCCGGAGTTGACCCCCAAGAGGTGGCCGACCAGCTTCAGGGCATCGGAGGATCTCGCGCTATCGGGTTCGGACCGAACAGGGTAAGGTCCGTACCCGACGCGATTGGTCAGTTCTTGGATGAGTACCTGCAGTACGGTTCAGAAGCCCCCGCGGACGAAGAAGACTTTGGGCCGGTACAGGACGCCTTACCGTTGACGCCGGGCAAGAAGTTCAGTCTTTGCCCGACATGCGGTACCTGGAGCGTAGTCCACGTAGAAGGTTGTCTAAAGTGCATGGCTTGCGGATATAGCGAGTGTTAGAGGTGATGTGATCACCTTAGCGGGCGATGGACGGCGGGCAATTGTGGCCTCCATGCCATTCACGGAGATCGTGAGAGGACAAAGGTAAGGTTCCGAGTTTCTGACCAATTAGCAGCCGGGTATGCCATCAGCATATCCGGCTGTTTCATTCCCACAGCCAACTCCCCCAGTCAACTGAGAGGCAATCCCCAGAACCTGACGGGTCGTAGTTCGAGTAGGAGAGCCAACCAACACAGTCCTCTGTCAGTACAGATTTCTTTACACGGCGAGCCAGGATTCTTTACAGAGAATCCGAGTCTGTACAATTTCTTTTACAAGGATGGGACCGATAAGGGGCCGAGACGGGCCCAAAAAGGGGGAAAATGGACACAGGGTGGTTGCGTCAACCTGATTATCGGATATTATGTACCTTTCCGCTGCCACACGCAGCCACAAAAGAGGGTTTTGAGTCTATGTGAGTAAGAGAATTTGACAGGTCGCGGACGGGGCTGTAAAGAGATTTTCATCAGATCGAAACTCGTGTAAAGGAATTTTGCAGGGTCCCTCTCGTTTTCTCAGGAGACCTCTAGGTGTTGCCCTTAATAGGGAATCCTCGGTGGCAGGTTGGGTCGCTGTGGCCTATCACGCCTGCCACAGCTCTCGTTGCATTTCTTTGTGCGAAAGAAGAGAAAGATAGACGTCAGTTCGCAGGTTTCTGTCCCAACAGCCTTAGCATCTCTAGTTACATTCTTTTGTGCGAGAGAAGATTGATGTTAGTATATAATCACTCTAGTCTGAGGTGGAGTGTGCACTATGCGCAAAGACAAGCGATCGGTTAAACAGGTCAAAGGAACCGCAAGAGAGCGGGCCAAGGATACCGGGGAAACGACTGACGACCAGAATGACCAGAATAAGCTGTCGTCACTCATGACAAACGCTACGATTTTTGCTTTAATAGCTCTGTATTATGCCGTGGTAGCCCGATGGTGGATGGCAGCAGTATGTAGCTGCATCTCCGCAGGTATTGAAACCTACGCATTAGCGCAGGCCAATCGAGACCGACCGTCGACTGAGCGCGTTTACACGATAGCTTACTATTTCTTCTCTTTGTTGGCGGTAGCCCTCTCGCTCTTTGGGGTGATTGCGAAGAAGTTCTAGTCACCGTCCGATTCTCCAGAAGCCACGCGATGGGCTGACTTTCATATCACGTCCGAATCGCGTTTGGTTGCCATAGCACAATTCTTGGAAAGACGACAGGACAGACGCGACTTCACATCCGCGAACGGAAGGTCCTGTCTCACACGTTGGCACAGCCTTGTGACCTACGTTGTACACGCATAGCGAAGAAGAACGAGACACGTCTGTTTCCGGCGAAGACTTACTGATGAGCATCCACGGTACCGGTTTACTGACAAGCAGAAGGCAGCTTGCCACCATTCCGGCTTGTCCTCCCCCATAAACCTGGATTCCCCTTTCGTTGATCGTAATGGCAAGATTTACCTTTTGATGGGACAAGGAAGAAGTTCCTTGATGATGAAGGATTTTCGGCACGGGCGGCGAATTCCTATTCGCAAGAATCAAAAAAGGAGGTGAAACAATGCAACTTATACAAGGTTACGCGTTTGCTTTTTGGTTCGAGGTGTTGTTTGTTGCAGCTGTCATCGTCATGATCATGAGGGCGCGGCAGGGTGTCAAGATTCCCGAGATCTACAAGGTGGCTGGGTTGGACGCCATGGATGAAGCGATCGGCCGCTGCACTGAAATGGGCAGGCCGGTTCACTACTCACCTGGCATCGGTGACGTTCAAAACGCTCAGACTCTGGCAGCCATGTCTATCCTGAGTTATGTCGCAAAGCAGTGCGCGACGTACGACACTGAGCTGATCATGACTAACCGGAACGTTATCGTGTACAACATGTCCGAGGCTGTAGTAAAACAGGCGTATATCGAGGCTGGCAAACCCGACTCATTCAAGGTTGAGAATGTCCGATGGATTTCAAACGACCAGTTCGCTTACGCCACAGGTGTTACCGGTATCATGTATCGTGAAAAACCCGCTGCAAAC
>DAIRWA010000184.1:0-3711 GCA_036802545.1 Bacillota bacterium
AGCCCCCGCTCCACCTGCCGGGTACACAGTACATGGGAATGCCCAACGGCTGGATGTCGCCGCATATAATGTCCGCGCCATACTTCGCCGGCGACTCCAGTACCCCAAGGGACATCGGGTCTACACCAACGCTAACCAGGGCGCCATGCTCGTAGGCGATACGAGCTATCTCAGCGCCTTCCGTTTCGATGAAACCGAGGAATGACGGATTCTCGTAATACACCACGGCAGTCCCGGACGAGATCTTCGCCTTGAGATCCTTCAGGTCAATGTGCCCGCTGTTCTTGTGGAATGCGATCTCTGCTACATTGGGGACTGTGGACCTCGCGTAGTTCTTGATGCATGCGACTCGTTCCGGGCCTATGGTCCCCGCGATTAAGGCCTCTTTGCGGCCTGTGATGCGAGACGCCATGCGCACAGTGGTCGCGGCAGCCATACCCCAGTCGTATGTTGGTGTATTGACCATCTCCATATCGACCAGTTCGGCGATACAGCTAGCAAACTCGAACTGTGCCTGGAACTTCCCGTGATCTGCGAATGCCTCGCCGACATAGGCTGTCAGGAATTCGTCCCGGCCCATTATCGTGCTGCAAACGGACGGGACGTAGTGTTGCCAGCAACCACCACCAAGGAAGCTTATGGATTCCTCACAGTGCTTGTTCTTCTTAAGTAAGCCTTCGACGTGTTTGCGCAGCGCATACTCCGAAGGGATCGGGCCCGGAGTCTTCAGCCTGCGTTTGAACCTCAGGTGCTCGGGAATCTCGGCGTAGATTTCCTCAGCGCTCCCAATCCCAATCTCCTTAAGCATCTCTTTCTTGATTTCAGGGACTGAGTTGGGAATATACGGGGAGGCAATTGCCTTTGCCATGGATCCATCCCTCCATGTGCGTAATCCCAGTGTACTTGCTTCACATTCGTACCAAAGCCATGTCCTGACAAAGGGGTTTGCTCCGAAGACGCTCTACTCAAAACAACTCGCGGGAACCCTAGGGCATGGCGACCACCCCCAGCGGTCAAAACTCTCGGGGGAAAAGAGACTTGCCTACAGCAGATCCCTCTAGACCCGGCCCCTGAGTCTTCTACACGTACCACATAATTCCTTCCGTGTAAGTAACTTTTTTCCATGAAAAAACTTCCAGCGCCCACTATAGGGGTCACTGGAAGCCGAGTTCACTATCGACGCGATTGGACTTCGCAGTAGGAGTTTGGGCCTCATTCCCATGTATCCGATCCCGGTGACCAGTGTTGACGGACAAGCCGCATCGGCCGCTCAACTATATGGTGCCTGTCGCAAGATCGGGCTGGCAGACTGAGCGCGACTCTGCTGCCTACTGCACCCTCCGCCTGAATAACCGATACAGAAGCAGAACCAACGCTGCCCCGTACGCTAGCCCAACCAACAGGTAAGCGCCGTAATCCAGTAGCATCATGTTGTTGCCCAGCGTCGCCGCGGTCAAAGCCTTGGCGGGCCAGAAGCCGGGCTCAACGGCGAACCAAAACTCCTTCGCGTCGAAGAAGAACAAAGCCACTATTGGAGCGACCGCGGAGATGCCTGTGGCCTTGATCGCCGCGAAACCTTCTACTTTGTTGCCGGCGACCACGTTGATGAGAAGGGCAGCCATAGGAGCTCCAAGAGCAGCTACCGCCGATACACCGAGAATGACTCCCCAAGACACGTCGGAAAGGCTCGAGAACCATATGGCGAAAGCCGAAGCGATGACGCTCCCGACATATACCAGGAACAGCTTGAGCCCGATGTAAAACTCCATGCTCAACGGAGCCACTCTTACCGAGAACAACACATTATCGTCCCTGTCATCCAAAATCGAGAAGGCTACTATCGCACCGGAGACTCTGGAAACCAAAACCGCTACCGCGGCCAGAACGACATGATAGTAAGGAAAGAGACTCATCCCGAACCGTTCTTCCGCGACAGGAACCGCGAACCGGATGATGGCAGCCAACACCAACGGCCAGGCTATCATAAACCGGGCGAACGGGTCCCTAACCCACTTCTTTAGTTCGTAACCCGCGTAAGTCAGATAGAACACGTTAGGCCCCTCCTCTCGCGACGTACCTTTCAAACAACTTGCGGGATAGGGCATACAGTCCGCCTGACAGCACCAGGAGATAGACCAAGGAAATCGCCAGGTCCTTTGCGTCGACGGGCTCGGTAGCCGCGGCAAGCAGCACCAATGCGCTCTTGGTAGGGTTCAGGTATTGGATGATCCTCACCCAGTCTCCCCTTAGGACGTTGAGGCTCTCAAGCAAAGTGGGCACGGTGAAGACGATAGCGAATTTGAACATGCTCATGAGCAGGTCTGTGAAATCCTTGGCGTAGTAAGTCATCATAGTCCCGACTTGCGCGAAGGTAAACGCCACCAAAACGACGGCTCCGAAGATGGCGAGGATGTTGATCTCCAGATTGCCGACTAAAATGCCGTACAGCAAGAGCAGAACCAGTGCGATGACACTTGACGTCACCACAGCGAGAGTCTTGGAAATCAGGTATTCGTCCTTGGAGATCGGCGAAACCATTAGGGACTTAAACGAATCCTCTTGGTTCTCGAAGATGATGGTCACTCCTATGAGCAAGAGCGACATGACGGTCGAGTCCACGAATATGAGCAACGGGAACAAGGCGGTCATGCTTCCGGCCGCCGCGAAACGCAGTACGGCCATCCATATCAACGCGGTCACCAGGCTGGCTCCGGAAATCCCGTACTTCCACATCCTGAGGATTTCGCCCCTGTACAAGACCCCAATCTTATTCAACGAGCTTCACCCCTGTAACCCTGATGAAGATGTCATCCAGGGTCGTCTCGCCGCTGTGGATTGTCACGATCTCCTTGGTCCTGAGTATGTCGAAGAACCGCTCGTTTGTTCCGAGTGTGTTCATATCGAAGGATTCCTTCACTCTGCCATCGTCGCCTTCGCGCTCGTTATACTCTACGGTAACCAGCCTCTCGCCGAACCGGAGCTTCAGGTTATTCGGCGAGTCTATCTCGCGGATCTCGCCGTCCGCGATAAAAGCCACACGATCGCAGAGTTCGTCGGCATCGTGCATAAGGTGGGTGGTCAAGAACACCGTCCCCCCGGCCTGCTTGAACTCGTGAATGAGGTCCTTTATCACTCTCGCGTTCCTCGGGTCCAGTCCGTTGGTCGGCTCATCGAGAAACAGTATCTTGGGGTTGTTTAGCATAGCGCGCACGAAGTTCAGGCGTATCTTCATCCCCTTTGAGAACTCGCCAACTCGCTTGTTCCGGTCCTCCCAGAGGCCAACGCGCTGCAGGAGTCCCTCGACGTCTGCCGTCTGCCGGTAGAGCTTGGTGTAGAAACTGAGGTTCTCCATTGCGGTGAGTTTGGAGAAGTGCACGGGCATCTCAAAACCAACGCCGATGTCGTTGAAGAAATCCTGGCCATAAGTTCTTAGGTCGCATCCCTTGTGCATGATCGTGCCTCGATAGCCTTTGAGCAGTCGGATCAGGACCTTCTGGGTCGTCGATTTGCCGGCCCCCGAGGGTCCGAGAAAACCGAATATCTCACCTTCTCCGAACTCAAACGAGATGCCGCGGAGCGTGTCCTCAGTATTCCTAGGGTACCGGTACGAGAGCCCTTCTACCTTAAACACCAGTCTCCACCCCTCTCCAGATAAATGCCGTACTTGAACGCGTCTACCTCCCTTCGAGTAGATATACTCCGACTCCCAGA
>DAIRWA010000185.1:0-3709 GCA_036802545.1 Bacillota bacterium
CCGCAAGGTCCGCAGGGAAATCAAGCAAACGGAAGCCAGGATCGAGCAGAGACTGAATTCCATACTGAAGTCCATGTCAACCCGGGACTCGGTTCAGGACGGTTTTGTTACTGTCAAGGGTGGACGATGGGTGATCCCCGTGAAAGCATCATCCCGCGGGAGTGTCCCGGGCACGGTAGTAGCTGCGTCTTCAAGCGGGCAGACCGTGTTCATTGAACCGGCCCAGGTGCAGCCTCTGATGGACCGTCTCGTGAGCTTGCGTGTTCAAGAGGAAGAATTAGTCTACCAGGTACTATGCGCGCTCACGGCGTTGATTGTGGATCGCCTGACAGAGATCCGCATCACCATGGAGGCCATGGCGACTTGCGACTTCATCTTCGCCAAGGGGCGCTATAGTCTGGACATCTCTGGCGTGGCTCTGGATATTACCGTGGATGGACCGGTATACCTGGAGGGCGCTCGTCATCCACTTCTGGGCAAGGATGCGGTGCCCGTGGACATCAGGGTGGGTGATGGCTACAGGACTCTCGTCATAACGGGCCCGAATACGGGAGGAAAGACAGTTCTTCTGAAAACCGTGGGACTCCTGTCTGTCATGGTGCAGTCAGGACTTCATATCTCGGCGAAACCCGGCGGAATGATGCCTGTTTTCCGGGACATATTTGCGGACATTGGTGATCGCCAGAGCATCGAGCAGTCCCTTAGCACATTTTCGTCGCATATGTCGAATATAGCTGCCATACTGCAGAAGGCAAGGTCCGGATCGCTAGTTCTCCTCGACGAAATCGGGACGGGCACTGATCCCAGGGAGGGAGCGGCTCTGGCCGCTGCGGTGCTGGATTACCTGTACCGACAAGGCTGTATCACGCTCGCGACAACTCACTACGGTGACGTCAAGACCTACTCAGAGAACCACGTCGGGTTCATGAACGGGTGCATGGAATTCGACCACGACACGTTGAAGCCTCTGTTCCGGCTCATCATCGGCCAATCGGGGCAGAGCCAGGGATTGGTTATCGCCCGTAGGCTTGGGCTTCCGCGAGAAGTGGTACACATGGCGGAGGACTACGTGGGGTGGATGGCACCCGATGAGGCTACCGGCAATTCGGAAAAAGCGCCTGCCTCAGGCGCTCCGGGCCGGGCAGGGAATGTACTATTCCACGAGATCTCCTCAGGTGTAAGAGAGTCAATGCTCCACAAGGATACGGCGAAAGCCCGCGGGGTTGGATCGCGTCGCGATATGCCCGGTTCCGCAGCCTCCGGTCGCCCTCGGAAACCTGAGATAGTCAGGCTTGAGCTTCCCACTGACACCGAGGCGCGGCCTAAGCCCTCAGCCGGGCTTCCCAGAGAAAAACAGTTTCTTCGCGGCGACTCGGTGTTTGCCCATACGGTCAAAGACAGCGGCATAGTCGCGAGAGAGGCCGATGAGCGAGGCAACGTGGTGGTGTTGGTTAGAGACAGGCGGATCAGCGTCCACAGGAAGCGGCTCAAGCTTCTGGTGAAGAGAGAGGACCTCTATCCGGGCGAGGATTACGACCTGGACATAGTCCTAATGTCCAAGAAGGATCGGAAGCTCAAGAAAACCATGAGCAAGAGGCCCACCGACGAGGCGCGGGTGATTGAGCCCGACCCCGAACCGGAATAGGATGCACCAGCCCATCAATGCTAGACGAGAAAAGGCGAGAAATCGGTCCAGTTGGACCGTGTTCTCGCCTCCATTCGGAATTCCGATTAACAGTAAGACAGCTTACTTTCGATTTCCCTTATAGCCCCGACTTCACGGTATGGGCCTAGAGCCCCGCTTGTTGCCTGGGTTTCACGGTTTGGACTCAAAGCTCGTTTGTTGCCTGGACTTCACGGCCAATGGCCCACGAGTCATTTCCGCTTCCGTAAGGACGTGTCCGCTACTTGTCTCTTTTCAACTCCCAGTCGACATCCGGAAGCTCCAGAGAGAACTTAGCTCCGCACTTTGGACATGTTCTAGACGTACCGGTATCAGGCTTCGTGCCGTAATCGATCTCCCAGCCGCAGAGCGGGCAGAAGAACTTGACCGGGGATTCCCCTTGTTCTAGCGACTTAACCGACTCTTTGAAGATGTTGATGTGGCCAATCTCAGAGCGGGCCTGATCCAGAAACAAGTCCTTGAGGTACTGGTCCTGGGTCTCTTTGGCGAATTGCGAGTAAGTGTCGCGGGCGACTTCCTCAAACTCAAGGTTCAGCCTCATTTGCAGCAGAGCGGTGGAGAGTCCCTTCGCCTGGTCCGGTGAGCCGGAGGCAGCCATACGGCGCTGCAAGTAAGCGAATAGGTTGTCCACATGGTCACCCTCGGTTCTCATGACTCCTTCCAGCATTGAAACGAGATCTGGGTTATTCAGCTGGGCGATTTGATACTGGTAACGACGATTGGCGCCGTACTCCAGGTTAAGGGCCGCGACCACGTTGTTCCAATCCACATCGTCCACGTATTGGTCGGGCATTGCCCGGTTGGCACGGTAGTAAGCGTAGGTGATGGGTTCTTGGGACCTGAGAGGGCCTCCGCCCACGACATCCGCCACGAATAGGGTGTGGGTGCCCACGTCGACGCTCATTTCCGGTCTCACACGGCATTCTAGATACGCCACTCCGTCCGGGATAATGGGACACTGAACCTTAGGCGAAAGCCTTATATCCAGTCCCTGGAACTTATCCGCTTGCCGGCCGGATTTGAAGCCAAACCGTTTGATGTCCTTCATGTTGCCTTTCCCAAGTATAGTGACGACCAAGACGCCTGACGCTGAGATGAACTCATGGGTCAGATTCTGCTTGTTTATGCCAAGCGCCAGCCTCGCCGGCTCCGATGTGATCTGGAAAACCGTATTCGCTGCCTGAGCGTTGTACTTGCCCTCATTCACTGAACTTACGACGAACATGCCGTAGCATAGGGCGTAAAGCCCGGCTTTGGTGTCGTCTTTGACCGGCTCGACCGGAGGAACCGGAGGAGCCGACCACTTGGGAACCGTCGGCGAAGACTCGCCTGTCGATGACGGGACAGGAGCGGGAACAGCCACAGTAGCAGCCGAGGAAACAGCGGTGCCGGCAGCTGCGTCGGGAGATGCGACCGGGGGAGCGCTGTCGGCTGTCTCTGTTCCTTCGTCTTCGGTGATCTCGACAAACTCGTCTTTCGACACTCCGCAAACCGGACATATGTCGGGTGGTTCGGGTCCCTCGTGTATGTATCCACAGACGTTGCATTTCCATTTCTTCATGAAAAACCGCCACGGCGTAACACCGCGGCGGCATTCACCCCTTTCTATCGCGCGAGTACCGTCGTAACGGCCTGTCGGCACTCAAATTGCGAGTCTATACCTAGTAATTCTCGCACATGGCTTCATAGTGGGCCCTAGGGTGCGCACAGGCTGGGCAGAGCTCGGGAGCTTCCTTGCCTTCATGGATATACCCGCAGTTGCGGCAATGCCACTTGATGGGCTCAGGGCGGGTGAAGACGGTCTTATCCCGGACTCTAGCCAACAGTTGCCGGTAGCGCTTTTCGTGCGCTTCCTCGACCTCGCCAACTTCTTGAAAGAGGCTGGCGATTTTATCGAACCCTTCCTTCTTTGCTACTTCGGCGAACTTCTTATACATGTCGGTCCACTCGAAGTTCTCGCCATCTGCCGCGTCCTCTAGGTTTTTCTCGGTGTCTCCTATCCATCCCAGAGCCCGGGCCCACAGC
>DAIRWA010000186.1:0-656 GCA_036802545.1 Bacillota bacterium
ACACAGATAGCATCTATCGGGCTCATCCCAGTCCCTCATGAGGATGGCAATTCCTTGGGGACCATAAGAAGGCATTCCCGTGCCGGGGCCGCCCCTGGCAAGCTTGCAGCCATCCCTCCATAATACCGCTTACCAGAGCTACCGAAGCCTGGCGGGCGGAGCGACCGAACCGATTCTCTGCTTTCGCCGTCACACATTCATACCTTCATAATGTCGTTGAACAAAGCTCTCCACGTGCGCCACGCAAGGGAGGCCTGGGCGCCCGTGTAATCTGTCAGCATCTCGACCGCCTTGGCCGTGTCATCTTCCAGCAGTTCGCCGACAGCATGTTCAAATGCGGCTTGACCGTTGATCCACTTGCCCTCCAACGCGTCTATGCGTTCCCGGATCGGTTCGACCACGTCAGCGTAGGAAGCGTCGGCAAGGTCCTGGACATCCTGGAAAGCCCACCACGCGCGGCCCGGACGGTACGATAGGTCCGCCGCCGGTACGTTGAAGTGGTTCGCGAAGGCCACTTGCGGCAACAGCCATCCGTATCCCGCGGGTACTTTCGAGGCTCCCAAGTACCACGGAACATATGGGCTGGTGCAGGGGTTAAGAGTGGTGCGCCAGATGCACGTGAGCGCGGGGGCTTCGCGGAATTGCACTACAAAGCT
>DAIRWA010000186.1:666-3699 GCA_036802545.1 Bacillota bacterium
CCTGTGCAGATGGTTCTGTTGCCGGCACGATGGGGATTCAGCGCGTAATCTTGGGACAGATCGTCGTCGGTGCCCTCATAATGGGTGCGGAGAATCTTCTTCACATCTTCCACACCAAGCTTCTTGGCCGGTTTCACTGAGAACGGTCTCACCTCATCGGGTTCGGCCCCAAGGATGAGGCGCAGCGCGTTCTTGTGCCTGACGATATTGCCGGCTTGATTCTGCGTCGGGTTCTGATACGCCAGCGCGAAGTCAAAGTCCGCGTGATTGCCCTGTTCCGCCGGGGTGTACCAACCTCGCTCAATGGCGTAATCTATAAGGCCCGGGGAGGCCACGAAGTTGTCAGTGTCCGACAGATCGACACCGCGGATGGTATACCAGTTGGGGATAAAGAGGACTTCGTCGTCAAGGACGCGTCTGGCAACGTAGTGTGTGCCTTGGACAATCTGTATAACCCAGCCCTCGTTCTTGTCCACGATCTGATACGCCCGGCCTGAGCCGGTGTAGCCATAACGGTCGACGAGTTCGGCGACGATCATAACCCCTTCGCGCGCGGTCTTAGCTCTCTGGGCGACGATGTGCCCGACGCCGTAGCCGATGCCGCCGTCCACAAGCCGCGGTTTGTCCTCCCTGGAATAGTTGCAGCTATCGCTTGCAATAGCGACACCCCACTCGTTGATGAAGGTGTCGCTGAAAGACGCCTGCCAAGGAGCCCTTGTCTCGGACCACAGGTAGCTCCAGGTCTCCTCGACTTGAGGGATCTTCGCGCAAGCAGGCTCGAAAGTGAGGGACTCATCGGGCCCGTGAGTCGCCCGCGGTACCTTGTACTGCACCATGACGTTGTTGCCGCTGTCGTCCTCGTTGTGGCCGAAAAGCACCTCTCCGGTCGCCGAGGCTTTCTTGCCCACAATTACTGCGCTGCAATCTACGGGAATCGTTTCGTCGTCAGGGACTTCACTAGGAAATCTGACAGCATGATGAGCATGTGGGTCATGAGACAAGGGGGCACAGGAGCCAGTAACATGCATACGGTTTCGCATTTCGGTGGGTTCCCCTACCTTTTCACTTTTCTCATTGATTTCGGGTCGAATCCGGGCGTTCGATGCCAATCCCAAGTGAAGCGCTGCGCCGATGCTTGGATGCCTTGTTCGTTTGGCGCCATGCTTGCGTTCGGCATTTGATCCACCAATGCGATGTATTCGTCAAACAGTCAATCGCTTCCTGCAGGGTTAGTGCTCGGCGCTCCCGTCAGGAAACGCGGATAAGGAGAAGGGAAGATGAACTTGCTAGCTTCACGCCATTAGCCCGACGCCCCTCCAAGAATGTAACGGAGAGGGCGTCTTTGGTACAATGGATGCATATAACCAGAGGCCAAGCGTTTCGAAGTCATGTGTCTTTGGGCGAAAGCAGGGCCTGCGAGAGGCGAGGGACATGATGAATACCGAAGCTCTCAAACCAAGATCGGCGAGACTGCTCAAGATCCTTCTTGAGAGCGATAAACCAATCCCGGTGGATGATCTTGCGAAGCAGTTTTCGGTAAGCTCGAGAACTATTCGGTACGATCTGGCGAGCGCCAGGCGATGGGTTTCAGGCAGGGGCATGAACATTGTAGTACAGCCTAGAGTGGGAATTAGGCTTACAGGAAGTCCGGAGCAGGTTCAGAGGGATCTAGGCGAGGCCCAGAAGCCGTCGTACCAGGTTCCGCTGTTGGTAGCCGATAGGCGAAAGGCAATTCTGCTGACATTGCTGCAGACAAGGCGGCCGCTATCCTTGAGTTCACTGGCCGACTTGCTGTTTGTGAGCCGGTCGACCGTGAAGTCCGACGTGGCCGTACTGAAGAGGGAGCTTAAAGGCCGGCCCATCATTGTGAAACATCGGCCCGGCGTAGGCCATTATGTCGAAGGCGACGAAGCGGCCATACGAAAGCTGATGGTTGACCTCTATTTCGAGAAAACCCCAAAGGGCATAGAGACGGTCGCCTGGGCAGATCTGCTTCCTGATGCACAAGTCTTGACTCAGGCCCAAGCGGATGCAGCTTGGCAAGTGGCGGGCTCATTTAGAATTGAAACCAGGCTGTGCCTGGATCCTAAGACTTTTGGCCGGCTTGTGTCCATGTTGTTGGTGTCAATGCGAAGGGCGGCATTAGGTTACAAGGTAGCGTTTCCTTCGGATCGGATGTCCAAGATAGCGGAGACCCGAGAGTACTCGGCGGTGGCCAGGTTAGGAGAACGCATCCGTGAGACGGTCGGTGTCCAGCTCTGTGCGGGCGACCTAGGCCTGATTACCGTCTTCTTGATGGAGATGGGTCAGAGTCTCCAGGTGGAATTTGCTTCGCCTGAAGACAGATCTATCGCGGCGGAATACACAAATCGGCTCATCGCCGAACTGGAAAGCCGTCTGGCAGTCGATCTCTCCAGCGATGAAGAGCTGCCTGCAGGCCTAAGGACTCACATCGCTAGGGTTATTCGGCTTCTAAGACTCGGTATAGTGACACCCAACGCTCTACTAGCGGATATCAGACGTCAGTACCCTGTGACTTTCGAGGCATGCCTAGAAGCGAATCGGGTTGTGGGTGCCGAGTTTGGAATTGAAACCGGCGAAGACGAAGTGGGTTATCTAAGCATGCACGTGGGCGCGGCGATGGAGCGAAAGAAGTGGAAGCCCACTAGAGTATTGGTATGTACCAACAGTGTTAGTTCGGCCAAGCTGCTCTCCGCAAGGCTCGCGCGCCATTTCAAGGACATCGAGATCGTGGGTGCGGTGCCGGCGTCTCAGCTCATGGAGTATCCGGAATTGGACAGAGTGGATACCATCGTATCGTCAGTTCCTTTCAGAGCTCTAAGGGAAATGGTCGTAGTAAATCCCCTTCTAAACGGTGAAGATATCGCCGCTTTGGAGAGCCATGGGTTGATGCGCGCCAGACAGACAGACTTAGGCGCCGCGCCGTTGGTTGAGCTGGTCCGTTCCATAATGCAGGCGGTGGCGAGACACGCGGACATAAAAGACGTTCGCGGGCTTCAGGATTCCATCTCT
>DAIRWA010000187.1:0-3466 GCA_036802545.1 Bacillota bacterium
CGCGCTTGAATGGGGTTCAAGAGGCCGTAGGTTCGAATCCTATCAGCCCGACCAATTCCCCCGAGTAGGTCTTCACCAGAAATCTCCATCGAGAAGCGAGCCTATAAAAACATTGGTTCATTCGTGTTCGGAGACACGAAGCTACAGCTTCAAGTGTGTTATGGTTAGGCGAGTTGCGGCAAGCTCTTCGTTTGAGTCTGCCGAAAGGGATGAGCGGCTCCCGATAGGTTCGTAGATGTTCTGTCAACCGCGACTAGTCGCCCATAACGTCCGGCGGGTCTTCTCCGTCTGCCGGATCTGCTTCAGCTATCGGAGACTCCTCAACTCCCGGCTCTCTTTCAAGCGGTTCGGCATCGTCGTGGAAAGACACCGTCAGAAAGCAGCTTTCTTCGGCTGAATGCCTGAGTATGTGCAAGAGCGTTGTGCCGTAGGACCCCAGAGCAGTCTCTAGCTCGGCGCTATGGCAGATGATAATGTGCGTCTTCTCATATATGTCACCAAGACAGTCATAGAGCGCGTCGAGATTCCCACCGTAATAGTCAGGAAACGATAGTCTTTCGGCAAGGTGTGCGTGTGCGCTTGCCCGCGACGTCATCTCTTTGCCGTCAATAACGATAGTCCTCACGTTATTCATCTCCGTAAAGCAGTGTGAAACTCTCGTAGTGATCCTCGGTGTAGTAGATCAAACCATCGTTGGAGAAGACGATTCTCTTAGCGCCTCGACTCTTCTCTCCAAGCGTGTCGATGTCGCACTCGGTATAGGTTCTACCGTCCTTCGAAGGCAACAGCTTTTCGTAATTTCCGAAATGGCTGCCTCCGATGCATTTTCCTGGAGCAGACGGTTCAAGAGAGCCGCCGCTCCATCCGAGTTCCTGTGCTTCTTTCTTTGTAATGAAGTTCGATGGCAGCTTGCCATACAGATGGATATAGAGGGCAACGTCGTCTTTAGAGGAGTAGATGCCGTCTTCATCCAGGATTACCGTCGGTTCCGATCCGCTTTCGCCTGGTTCAGTATGAGGATCGGGGGTCTCAAGAACACTGCCACAAGCTGCCAGGATGCCCGTCAAGATGCCTGCAATGAGCACTATTGCTAGCAGAAGACCAAGTTTCTTTTTCATGGAATCAGTCTAATCTCCATGCCCATAAGTTAACATCACCGCGATAGTTGCGGCAACTACCGCCGCTAGAATGAGACTGTCAAGTGAACGTGGTTTCAAGCCCCTGTTACTCAGACGAATGCACGGTCATCCACGATGCGAACCTTGCGGCCCTAGTGGTTCTCAGCGCTTCCCTTAGGGAGAGCGATTAAGATGTAGGGACCGCACTGACGCCGCGAGACTCGAACACCGCAGGACAACCGGCCTGGTCAGGAGAATCATTGAGTATCAGCTATGCTGGAGGATAAAATCTCCACAAAGATCGCATCTGTCAAACCGATAGAATCATTGAGCATTAGGTATTCTGGAGGGCGAAATCTCCACAACACCATGCGCACCTGCCAGACCAATAGAATCATCATGTATTCCGGAGGCTCAAATGGTGCTTTCCAAACATCCTGATCGAAGGGACCCTGTCCAAAAACTGCGGCCTCCTCTTAAGTGGGCCGGCGGAAAGCGCTGGCTTGTGCCACACCTGCTTCCTATTTGGAAGAAGCACACGCACAGGCGGTTGGTCGAGCCTTTCTGCGGTGGGCTTGCGGTTGCCTTGGGGCTCCGACCACAACGGGCTGTGCTAAATGACGTCAACCCTCATCTCATAGACTTTTTTACGTGGGTTCGCCGGGGTCTTCAGATAGATATACAGATGGCCAACGATCGCGAACTCTACTACGCTCATCGCAAACGGTTCAACGACCTGATCGCCAAGGAGCTTTCCGATACTAGCGAGGCCGCATCGCTCTTCTACTACCTGAACCGAACCGGATATAACGGGTTGTGCCGTTATAACAAGAGCGGTCGGTTCAATGTCCCCTTTGGCCGGTACAAGAGCATCAACTATACCACGGACTTCTCTCCCTATGAGAGGGTGTTCGCCCAATGGGATTTCAAGTGCGGGGATTTCGAGGATGTCCCGGTGCGGGGCGATGATCTAGTCTACGCGGACCCGCCTTATGATGTGGAGTTCACCCAGTACTCCAAGGACGGCTTTACTTGGGATGATCAGGTGAGGCTTGCCGGCTGGTTGGCCAGACACCCCGGATTGGTTATTGCGTCCAATCAGGCAACGCCCAGGATCGTCCGCCTCTATCGCGACCTGGGGTTTGACATCCAGTTCCTCAAAGCTCCGCGGATGATCAGCTGTACCGGAGACCGGACAGCGGCCAAGGAGATCCTCGCGACTAGGGGGATATAGATAGTCGCAATCCGGTCATCGGTTTGCTTCGAACGCTTTGCACATCCTCTCACTCGAGGGCCGCGTTTGCCGACATTCTCACTAGCTGTCGGGCGATGCGCTTGACGACGGAGACGTTGCCCACGGTGACAGTCGGTGACCCGGTGCCACGCAAGCCCCGCCTCCCATAACACCCACGTATTCTCATAAAAGGGGTAATCCCCCAGGAAGGAATTCCCAAAACCGCGTCGAATTTGAGCCATCAAGAAGAACGCGTCCTCCATTTAACGTGGTTGATACCTTTAGTCAGTTCCTGTCGCGGACTTAGTCGCAAGTATCGGTGCCAACTTCTAGGAGTCTCGGTCCGCCCTGGTGATACCCGGGGACTTTGGAGCATAAGGGAAGAGCGGCGGAAAAGACCGGGAATATCGGTTTGCTATCGGCTGCGTTACAGCCCTTAGCGTGCTCTAGGTTATAAGGGTGACGGTTCGAAGCGGCGGAAACACGTTAGCGGGCGGCGGACGGGCGATCCCAGGCTGAAATGACAATATGGCCGATAGGAGGGGTTCGAGTGAGGCGTCTCTTGGCGTTCATGATGGTCGTGTTTCTTGCGGCGTTCACAGTTGCTGGGTGCGGTGGTGGCGAAGAAAAGCCTCCTGAAGGAAATGGCGCTGAAAAAGAAGTGATCAAGATCGGTCATGCCGTGGCTCTCACCGGTGACGCTTCCATCTGGGGCCAGTCAGAGAGCAAGGCTCTGGAGCTATGGGCTGAAAAGATGAATGCAGCAGGCGGAATCGATGGCAAGGAACTCGAGATTGTAACCTATGATACCCGAGCTGATTCTGTAGAGGCTGTAAACGTAGCGAAGAGGATGATCGAGCAGGACGGGGTGGTCGCCATCATCGGCGCCGCTCAGAGCGGCGTCACCATCGCGTTGACCGCGGTGACAGAGCCCGCCAAGATCCCTTTGATTGGGACCACCGCCACGAACCCCGAGGTGACGGTGAAGGACGGAGCAGTGAGGCCTCACACCTTTAGAACCTGCTTCATTGACCCATTCCAGGGCACAGTGGCAGCCCAGTTCGCATACACCGAACTGGAGGCAAAGACCGCCGCGGTACTCTATGACGTTGGT
>DAIRWA010000187.1:3476-3684 GCA_036802545.1 Bacillota bacterium
GGCGCAGTATTTCACCGAGGCTTTCGAGGGGATGGGCGGCTCCATTGTCGGCAATGAAGCGTTTCGGTCAGGCGAACTTGACTATAGGGCGATGCTGGGGAAACTCCATAACGCCAATCCCGATATCATGTTCCTGCCCGTAGCGCAAAAGGAAGCGGCTCTAGCGATGAAGCAGGCTCGCGACTTGGGCTATGAGGGTGAATTCATG
>DAIRWA010000188.1:0-3669 GCA_036802545.1 Bacillota bacterium
CGAAATGCCCACGATCACTATCTGCCAAGGGCGAGTCTGCGGACCGCCCATTACAAATGTGCTCGGGTTGCAGCGAGCCCTGATGACGGCGCGTTAGGACATTCTGTCAGCGACACTGTAAGCGATGCTCGACAGTCTCTCCTTGGCGTCATTTGAAGGGAATAGAAAGAGACGAGACGCGGCTGAATGCGCAAGAGATTTGGCGTTATCCTTGGCCTTTTGTATATGGCCTCCGGTAGCTAGGCCTGACTTGACCAAAGATAGGGTCTCGTCGTCTACCGATCGGGACCGAAAAGCCTTTCGGATGATGTCCCCCAGCGGAGATTTCATGGCCAGTATCGTCGGGAGGGTCAGAAGCCCCCTACGAAGATCGTTGCAGGGTTCTTTCCCCGATATCGCGGAATCTGATGTGAAGTCCAACACGTCGTCGGCTATCTGGAAGGCACATCCAAGTTCCAGACCAAATCTCAAGAGCGTTTCTTCGGCTTCAAGGGGCGCGTCGGCCATTATGGCGCCTACCTGGCAAGCCGTCCCTATCAGGGCGGCCGTTTTGCGGCATATGTGGGAGAGGTACTCTTTCTCAGTGACGCGAGGGTCGAAAAGCGTCTCGTCCTGCATCACTTCTCCTTCGCAGGTGAGTTCGACAGCCTGGTTGAAAAGCGAGGCTATCCCCAGCTTAGGGTATCGAAGGGCTACTTTGTTGGCGCGGGTGAACAGGTAGTCTCCTGCCAAGACAGCAGAGTGCAGGCCAAACAGAAGGTGCGCCGTAGGCATTCCCCGGCGCTCCTTGGCGTCGTCGATTATGTCGTCGTGAACCAGGGAAGCCATATGGATGAGTTCCACAGCCGCGGCGATGTCCGCCAGCGCGTGTTTGTCGACCGTGGTGCCGAAGGCTTCACCGGAAAGCGCGGCAGAAAGAACTGTCAATGTTGGCCTCAGCCGTTTCCCAGGCGTCTTGGCCACATAATCCATGAGTGGAGAAAGCGGCCCCGCGTCTTTGAGGTGTCCTTCCAGTTTCTCCTGAAGCAGGCAAGTTATATCGTCATTATCGGGATAGTGTTGAAGGTATGCCGCAGGCTTCGTCAGGACCACCTCTTGTGAATGCTGATTCCGCCTAGCTATTATCCCAAGGAAGTCCAAGAATAAACCTTTTGTCCGGCCCTCAGGGGAAAGCCGCCATGCACGCGGGTTTTCGCCGGACATACCCTATCGAGTGCCCCGAGGTTGTATAATGTTCCTTGGATAGGCACTACCCAAAAAGGTGAGATGGATTGGACGGCCGAGCCAAGCCTATGTGTGCGAATATCACCGACGACCGCGGGCTATCCGTAGCCGTGTTTTCGCTGTTCTCCGCGTGGTTGTTGACTGTGCCGTTTGAAGGACGAGTCCTTTATGTGTTGGCCGATAGACACGAGATGGAACCGCACGCCAGCGTGTTCGGGGCGATGGTCGCCTGTTTCCTGGGGCTCATCTTGTCCGGTTTTATTGTAAGTTCACTTCAAACTGCCAGGAAGGTCATTCTTAGCGCAACCTCGTTTTGCGGCTTGGGCAGCGCCGTGTTTCTCATGCCCCCTTCATTCCTCTGGAACGGCTTTTTATGGGCGAGTTCTTTTCTTATGGGTCTTTCGGTGTCCTCTTGGGGTCACTATCTGAAGGCGTACACGACTCCCGCCGAAAGGACTAAGACGGTGGCTCACGGCCTCATCTACTCGAATCTCCTTATGATCCTGATTAACACCGTCACCGCCAACGTTTCTGCTTACTTGGGGTTGGCTCTGGCTGTCCTTTCTTTGATCGGAGCCTTTATTTTGGGCACCAAGCTTGCCGGAAGCGCCCCACCTCTAGAAGCGAAGTCTACCATAGCGCCGGGAGCCAAGAGCCCGCCGGGGTTGATCAGCCCGGTTAAACCCCTGTTGTTCCTGTGCTTATTCATAGCGGTAATCACCATAGATTCCGGGCTGATGTACCAAGTGGTAAGCCCTGCCTATGCGCATCACATTGCCTTAGCGAGCTGGTACTGGGCACTTCCCTATGTGGTCGCTTTGTACATCATGAAACGCATCCTCGGCAGTTCAGATAACGGTTACGCCCTTTACGTCGCTTTGGCCATGATGGGTATGGCGTTTTTGGCGTTCATGACCCTGGATCGATCTGTGGGTAGCTATTTGGTCGTAGACACTTTGATCCTCGGCGCCTGCGGCGTCTATGACCTGTTCTGGTGGAGCACCTTAGCTGAGATGCTGGAGTTTGGCCCCAATCCCGCGGCTATTCTGGGGTCGGGTCTGTCCGCCAACGTGTTGGGAGTCTTGGCGGGGGGCATCATCGGCAGGACAGTGTTTAGGGGCTCGGGCCTTCTGGAAGGTGCCTCGGCCTTGGCGCTCACGGTCCTTTTTCTGGTTTTGGCCATACTTCCCAGGCTCCAAAAGGAGCTTTCGTTGGTCCTAAAGGACCACGAGTTCCTGGTGGCGTTTACCGAGGCTATGCCAGAAGCCTCCCAAAAGGAAAAGGCGGAAGCCTTGGACAAGCTTGCCCTAGTTAGGCAGCTTACCGTTCGTGAGAAGGAGGTCGCTGATCTGCTTCTTCAAGGACTAACCTACAAAGACATCGCACGCGGCTTGTTCATAAGCGAGAACACTGTCAAATATCACGTGAAGAACATCTATTCAAAGGTCAACGTGCGAAACAAGATCGAGCTTATGAACTTACTGACACAGAAGACAGCCTAGCCTCTGGTGGCCGGGTTTCCCGCTGATTCCGCGCATCGCAAGGACGACGCTCACACTGTCTTCCTCAAACTACCCGTTTGTGTGGGGGAGTTTGCTTTGGCACAGGGTATCTTGGTGACGGGGCCGTAGGAACCACAACCCCAATAGTATCTTACCAGGAGGGTCCGCCGTGAGAAGGCTCGCGTTCACACTCGTCGTTGTCATGTTGTTGTTAGCGGCGTCCGGGTGTAAAGACATCACAGGCACCTATAAGCCCGGCAGTTTCGGCAAGACGCCCAGAGAGAAGGCAATGGTTTCGGCTGTTACGGAGAAATACGGAGACCTGACTCAAAAGGGAGATCCTAGGTTTCTTGAGGCACGGATGACATCCGCAGTGGATGACTTTATTCCGATCGACACAGTATCAAAGTACTCGAAAGACGCGGAGAAACTCTACGCCTGGTTTGTCTACGACAACTTCAATAAAGATGAGATCGAAGTCGAGTGGATCTACGCAAATGACGACTATTCTATCCACACCTTCAAAGAGACAACAGGCGACGACTTTGGCAGAGGCGCTTTCATTCTTGAAAGGCCGGATGACGGTTGGGCGCTTGGGAATTACAAAGTGGTTATTCGCGGTCGGGGCATCCAAGAGGTTCTCACTTTTGGAATCCACGAAGGCGCCACAGTCGCGACTCCCCTAGCCTATGAAAGCGGGAAGTTTGCCCTATCTCCCAGTCCAGGTTGGTACTTCACCCGTTGGGAGTACGTCATTAACCCGAACGATACCTCTCTTGTTGGCGGCAGAAGGGGTACTGTCATCGGTAAGGTGGATCCAATCTGGGATTACTCCGAAGCGACAGGGGACAAGAACGACTTCACGGTGAAGGTATGGCGGACGTACGATAATGGCGACATGGTCGCTTCAGGTTCCGCCACTACTCAGTGGACCGATCCCCCG
>DAIRWA010000189.1:0-3647 GCA_036802545.1 Bacillota bacterium
CAGACCCAGGCGGTAGTCATTGATGTCCACCGCTACCACCAAAGATGCCCCGCACGCCTTGGCGACGCCTACGGCCATAAGCCCTATAGGCCCGCAACCAAACAGCGCGAAGGTCTTGCCGCGAGTCTCTCCCGACATTACAGTGTGAACGGCGTTCCCTAAAGGTTCCTGAATCGAAGCGATATCAGTTGGGATCTCCGGATCATTCATCCATATGTTTGAGGCGGGCACAACCGCGTACTCAGCGAAGCACCCGTCCGTGTCCACGCCTAGTATCTCCGTGTTTTGGCAGACGTGCTTCTCGCCCAGCATGCACTGGACGCAGCTGTCACACACGACGTGAGTCTCCGCTGAAACATAGTCCCCCGGCTTCGTCGATGTCACCTCGGGTCCAACTTCCACGACTTCTCCGGCGAACTCGTGACCCATGATGCGGGGAGGCTTGATCCTATTCTGCGACCATTCGTTCCAAATGTAAATGTGATGATCTGTACCGCAAATCGAAGACGCTTTGATCTTAACCAGGGCCTCTCCGCGCCCCGGTGCGGGTATTGGCACGTCTTTCAAGACCGCTCCGTAGACCGGTCCGGCCTTCATCACCGCCTTCATTCGATTCCCCCCATATCCCAACTTAGGACTTTCTGATGATCCTCCCTCCGGAACCTATGGCCCAAAGCTTGCCATCCGCGTTCTTCAGGAATATCACCTGGTTGTCCTGTCCTCTTACAGTCACTACACCGATGTTCTCGCTGTCGCGCCTGACCTCGTACGCTACCTTCGCCTCCTTGCCGTAGCGGGCCATCAGCTTTCCATCTTCGTTGACGAGGGTAATCTGTCCGCCCTCGCCTGACTCGAAGGTGCCGGTCAGTTCTTCCAACTGCTCTTTGGTCCAATCTTCTCGACGATAGACCGAACGGGGCGTATCCAAAGGCAAGCCTAGCATCATGTTGAAGGCCGCAGTCAAGACATTGTTGGATGGCGCTCCGGACAGGTTGCACAAGACTACCGCAGAGATACCCTTGCTCTTTATCCATCCTATCTGGGACGATACTCCCTTAAGACCACCGCTGTGATCAACTATGGTCACGCCGTGATAGCCATCCTGAACCCCTAGCCCGTAACCATACTGTTTATCCCTATTGTAATCCGTATGAGGGTAGGCCATCGCGTCGAGACTCTCTTCGGACAGCACTCTTAAGCCCCCAAATTTGCCGCCTGACGCATGCCACCGGACGTAGTTCAAAAGATCATCCACACAGGATTTTAGCCATCCGCAAGCCATGTACGCGGGTGCTACCTGCCAGTTGTTGGACGACAGGATCTCCTCGTCCTCTGCCTCTTCCCTGTAGTACAGAGTGGTCACATCGTCATCTTTGAGGATCTCCTCCAAATTGAAAGTGCTGCGTTTCATGCCGAGCGGAACTAGGATGTTCTGTTCCATATATCTGGCGTACATCTCGCCGCTGACCTTCTCAATGACAGCACCGAGGACGCCGTAAGCCTCATTTGAGTAGCTGCAGTACTCTCCGGGCTCGCCTAACACCGTGAAATCGCCCGTGCGAAGGTAGTCCATGAGCTGCGAGTATGTAGTTACCGGCGGATGGGGTTTGTCGAATCTAGGATCCGACGTCTTCTCTTTGGCGCCCTGCACCTGGACATCTCTTTTCGTGTTGTCGCGAATTCCCCACCCCAAAGACGGCAACGGCGGAAGCCCCGTCGTATGCGTGAGACAGTGGTGGGACGTGACGAGATCTCCTGAGCCGCCGGAAATATCAAACTCGGGAAGGAACCTCTTCACCGGGTCGTGGACGGACATCTTGCCTTCCTCGCAGAGCTTCATTATCGCGGTCCCGGTAAAGGATTTGGTCACCGAGGCGACGCCAAAAATGGTCTTAGTCGTGACTGGGGCCTTCGTTACTAGGTCCTTAACGCCGAAGCCCTTCTTGTACACAACTTCATCACCGCAGGCGATACCTACGGCTAATCCGGGCATCTTGTGCTCTTTCATTAGATTGGCTACGTACTCCTCGAACGCGGTGACTTGCGCTACCGTAAGGCTCATTTACTCTAGGCCCTCCCTTTCCTCAAAACCCTTCCGTTCATCGCGCCCAAATGCTTGCCGTCTTTGACGGTCAGCTTTCCGTTGACGAAACCTGCGTGTATGCCTGCGTGTATGCCTGCGGGGATAACCCCTCCTACTGGGAATCCGGTCTGAGAATTGTGAGTTGTCCGAGACTAGACCTGAGGGGGATCCGCAAACCCAATACCGGCAAACGCAAACACGCGGGTCAACCTCAGAACCTGATCTGAGACGACGCTCTTGACCTGAGAAGAGTTCTTTATGAGTTCCGCTTCTTCCTTCCGCGCGAATAAAGATAGGTGGTTCAACCAACTCACACGTTGCATACTCATGAGTTGACAAAACGAGGTTAGAGTGATCGTCGGCAGAAAGCTGGCGGACCCAAGCCTGAGCTTTGGCGGAAACCCTCACGAATAAAACACAATGATATCCCCATCGTGTAGCACGTGGTCTCGAGGAACCATTTGTCCATCGAACACGCCTGAGCCCCATACCCTAGCATGTTTCAGGTTCTCGGCTATGTCCTTGTGGACATCCGCGGCCGCTTCGAGCACGGTGACTCCCTTATCAAGTACGAAAGGCTGGGTGAAATCGGGTTTCTTTCCCGGAGGACGCGTGTACACGCGGATCTTACCTAGCAGGTCAAAAAACATCTTGGCGCCGAGCTCATCGAGTCCGTCTCCTGAGGCGGCCGAACACGGGACGATCTCCATCCGGTCTCCGACGATCTCTCTGAGCAACGAGAGACGATCATCGGCACCGGGCATATCCATCTTGTTGGCCGCGCAAAGTGCGCGCTTCTCCGTAAATTGCCGCTCACCTTGATTCTTGATCGTCACATTGTTTTGCTCCATGAACGCGATTAGGTCATCGTAGTGGGTCAAGACATTGTCGTCGCCCATGTCCAGCACGACGAGCAAGCCGTCACACATCCTCAAGATCGCCCAAAGCCACGTCTGAGCGGACTCCGGCGCGACAGGCGGAAGGTCTACCAGCTGGATTTGGACGTTCTCCCACTGGGCCATACCCGGCAACGGGGTCCTAGTGGTGAAGGGGTACTCGGCAATCTCCGGAGACGTCCTCGACACGGCTTTCAAGAGCGACGACTTGCCGGAATTAGGCGGTCCTGCCAGCGCGACCTGTCCTGCCCCCTCCTTATCTATGCGGAAGATTTCCTTTCGCCTGACCCCTTTCGGTCCGCTCTTCATGGACTCTCGGAGTTTGGCCATCCGGCGCTTGATGTCTCCCTGCATCTTCTCGGTGCCCTTGTGCTTGGGGATAGTAGCCATCATTTCTTCGAGAGCGGCTAATCGCTCCTCGTCGGTAATCGCTTGTCTATAGTGGGCCTCAGCGGCCTTGTACTGCGGTCCAAGATTGGCTGGCAATGGCTCACCTCCCGTTTGCGCGAATCGCAGTAGAATGAATGACTCCGCCCTCTACTCTACGGATAAACGTGGCCCCTGGCAATCCGTGATGACCGAGTTTACCCACAGCTACCAGCTTACCCTGGCATACTGGTGCCATATTTACATAAGTGTCCCTCGTGGCTGTGTTTCCTCGATTGTTC
>DAIRWA010000190.1:0-3615 GCA_036802545.1 Bacillota bacterium
GTCCGGACTGACCCCGGGGAGACTCCGCGAGTGGGGCGATCTTGCTCGTCAACTCCAGGTTGCGGGTTCATCCTGCGGGCATCCCCACAACAATGTGTGGGCCGATTCTCGACTAGAGACGTACAGTACGCGGGTCCGAGAGCAGTGTGAGACTGCTGCATCTAATCTCATACACGCCTTGAAGCAGCTACGGGAGACATCGGTCCCGGTGTTCAAGATGTTTGGTTTCCAAGAGGCTGAACATAGCTATAGCGAGTTCGTCACTCTGTCGGGGCTTGTCGAGCGGTTCAGCGATATGCCAAGCATTCCCGGCGCGCTGCTCTCCGAGTCCAACTGGAAAGAAGTCTATCTACTCGTGGAGTCTTGGGTCCGCCACGGCAGGGACCGCGATAGACTGCGGACGCAGTTACTTAAAAAGTATACACAGGATTCTCTTCAGTTGGATCTGCCAAGGCTCATTGCGAGCCTTGGGGATGCTAACCGCCAGTGGTTCCTGCCGAAGATGATTAGATATGGCCGCATAAAGAAAACCGTGGTGAAGACCGTCAAGCCAGGAGTTTCTCTCGCAAATGAAGGGTTAGTTGATGAACTTACCGGCCTCTTGAGCCTAAGACGCGAAGAGGACTTTATCAGTGCTGCCGCCGGCAGAGCCAAACAACTGTTGGGCCGGTTGTGGAACGATGGGAATCCTGACTGGGATATGGTTTTCCAGGCCCTCCAGTGGGCGCATGAAGTCCGCAAGCTTGCTCAAGCGGTGCCCCATTCTGATGGAGAGAACGCCAGGGAGCTCCGACACTTGGGTCTTATGGTCGATTCTTTCTATGAGGCAACGATCCATGACCGCATCGCGTGCCGCCAAATATCTGCTTTCAGCGAAGCTCTCGCCTCCTTTGAGACGACATGGCAGGCTTTTTCAAGCCTGATGGCAGTAGATAAGGGTGTCCTAACGTCCGAGCCTTCCGCGCCGGGGTGGCTCTCGAAGACGGAACTCCGGGCACGTTGCTGGTTGGAGGCAACGGACTCGCTGCGTGATTGGTGCGCTTGGATTCGGACAAGGAATCAGGTGGTCAGTGCGGGTTTATCAAATCTGGTAGCGGCTTACGAAAATGGCGTACTTGCGGGAGACGATGTGGAGAAGGCCTTCCAAAGAGGGGTGTTTCATTCTCTGGCTGACATTGAGACTGAGAATGAGCCCGCACTCAAATCTTTTTCCCGAGTGCTTTTCGAAGATAAGATTCGGGAGTTCCGAAGGCTGGATGCAACTTATGAGCGATTGACTAGACTCCTGATGTACGCTCGGCTCGCTTCCAGAGTCCCCCGAGCGTACGGGGACGTCTCACAGAACTCCGAAATGGGCATCCTCGGTCGTGAACTCCAGAAGCAACGAAACCACATGGCTCTCCGCAATTTGTTCCAGCGGATTCCCAACATGCTCCCGCGTCTGACCCCTTGCCTGCTGATGAGTCCGATGTCCGTTGCACAGTATTTGGACCCAGCGCATCCGCCCTTTGACCTGGTGATATTTGACGAAGCGTCTCAGGTTCCGACTTGTGATGCCATTGGGGCTATCGCACGAGCTGACCAAGCTGTTGTCGTTGGCGATCCCAAGCAGTTGCCTCCGACTAGTTTCTTCATGACCGCTAACCCTGAAAGTGATGATGAAGGCCTTGCTATAGAAGATTTGGAGAGCATTCTCGACGATTGTGTAGCTTTGAGAATGCCGGAACTACGGCTGAGTTGGCATTACAGGAGTCGTCACGAGAGCCTGATTGCCTTTAGTAACCATCAATACTACAACGGAGGTCTTCTAACGTTCCCTTCACCTGACGAACTGACACCGGCGGTCAGTCTTCGCAGTGTCCAAGGCTTCTATGACCGGAGCAAATCGCGTCAAAATCGGGTGGAAGCAGAGGCTGTGGTCGCTGAAATTGTACGTCGTCTCCAGGATCCGGTTACGAGCTGCCAGTCAATCGGAGTAGTGACCTTCAACCAGCCACAGCAGCAGCTTATTGAGGACCTGCTTGATGAACAGGTGCTCAAGCATCCCGAAATCGAGTCGTACTTTGGCCCGGAGAACCCCGAGCCCGTTTTTGTGAAGAATCTCGAAAACGTCCAGGGTGACGAACGCGACGTGATCATCTTTTCAGTCGGATTTGGCCCTGACGCTCTTGGGAGGATCACAATGAACTTCGGTCCCCTGAACTGGTCAGGGGGCCAACGGCGGCTCAACGTGGCAGCAACAAGGGCTCGTAAGGAGATGATCGTGTACTCGTCACTAAGCCCTGACAAGATCGACTTGTCGCGAACAAGGGCCCAAGGGGTGAGAGACCTCAAAGCTTTCCTTGAGTACGCTCAACGCGGACGGCATGCCCTAGTGGCTCAGAACTCGGTTTCATCAGACGCTGAACCCGAGACGCTATTCGAAGAACAAGTCTGCCAAGCCCTTCGGGAAAGAGGCCATAACATACACCTACAAGTAGGGTGTTCCGGTTATCGGATCGACCTTGCGGTAGTAGACCCGTCTGACCCAGGTAAGTATCTCCTAGGAATCGAGTGCGATGGAGCCACATACCACAGTGCCAAGACGGCCCGAGACAGGGATAAGCTCAGAGAAGCGGTGCTTGTGAGTCTCGGGTGGAAGCTGATGAGAGTCTGGTCGACAGACTGGTGGGAGAATCCAGAAGCGGAGTTAAGGCGAATCGAGGGTGCCATCATGGAGACTCAGCGGGTGAGGACATCAGGGAAGCTGAAGGCCGACGATGGTTCTTGTTCAGAGAAATGCCGCAGGCTACCGTAGTCGCGTCACCTCAACCATTACCTGAACAAGAACCAAAGATGCGGCCAAAGGTAGTTGCAGGCATTCCTATAGCGAGACCCCAGGGTCAAGTTGCGCAAGGGCTGTCGCAGACAGCGGATCAGTGTCCCGCCACCCCGAGAGAATCGCGTTCTATCGGGATTGAGTATGTTGAGTGTCACTTGCCTCCAGTTGCGGTTCTCTCTGAGGAGTTCTACCTGCCTGAGTCCAAGAGGATTATCCAGAATCAGATCCGTCAGGTAGTCAACACTGAAGGTCCCATCAGATTTGATCTGTTGGCGCGACGTGTGGCACTGGCATGGGGTATGGGCCGCATCGGCAACAGGATCCAGGAGATCCTGTTGCGAGCCTTCAAGGGTATGAAACTGAAGACCACCCGTGTCGACAAGAGTGTCTTTTACTGGCCGGAGAACTCTCTTCCGTCGGAGTACGAGGTATACCGTGTGCCCAAACACGAAACGGGGTTCCGAAGAAGCCCGGAGCAGATGCCCCCAGAGGAAATCGCCGCATCAGCTCTGGAGGTTCTCCGCCAGCAGATTAGCCTACCGGAGGAGGACTTGGTGCAGCAGGTTGGTCGACTCCTTGGCTACCGACGGACAGGGGTTGCTGTCGAGCAGTACCTGTCAAAAGGTATAGATCTTCTAAAGCGCCGGGGTAAAGCGGTTAAGGGCAAGGATGGGAAAGTTACATTGCTATGAGTTTCCCGAGGGTATCAGTCGATTCTGCGACGAGCCGAAAATCAATACGTCAACGAGATCAGGTTGCCTCCTTCATGATCCTCGGCTCACCCTCATGTTTTC
>DAIRWA010000191.1:0-3602 GCA_036802545.1 Bacillota bacterium
AAGGCCCCCGTCAACCTGGCGATAGTTGCCGACGGTACTTATGAGGGCACCGGCGAAGGGCTCTATGGCCCCATAAAGGTGTCTGTCACCGTAAAGAGCGGCAAGATCGAGTCTATCAAGGTCCGCGATCACGGCGAGACGCCAAGCATTGGGGACCCCGCTTTGAAGAGTATTGTTGAAGATATGATTAACGGTCAGAAGGTTGAAGTTGACACTGTGTCTGGGGCGACATTCACCAGCAAAGGCATCATTGGGGCGGTGAGAAACGCCCTTGCCGGCACGCAGTAGCAAGAAGATATCTATTCTCCTCTGCGATGACCACGCAATGGTCCGAGAGGGGACGCGGAAGCTCCTCGAAGCGGAGCCCGATATGGAAGTGGTGGGAGAGGCTTCGGACGGTCTCGAGGCTGTCGAGATGGTCCGACAGCTTTCCCCACAAGTTGTGGCTATGGATGTTTCCATGCCCCGCATGAACGGCGTTGAAGCCACCAAGAAAGTCAAAGAAGTCAGCCCTTCCACTTATGTATTGGCGCTCACCGCATACGATGATTTCCAATACGTGACCAGGCTCTTGGAAAATGGGGCTTCGGGCTACATTTTGAAAAGCGCCAGGTCAGATGAGCTGATCGCCGCTATCCGCGCCACTGCTCTAGGCGAATCCATTCTCGACCAGAAAATCGCGAAAGAAGTCTTCTCTCGTATAGCAAGACGCAGGCCCCACGAAAGGGCGGAAATGCCGGCTGAAAGTGCTAAGACGACCACAGGCGCTGAGTCTACCCAGGCGCAATCCCATGATGGCAAGCCGTCCCCAACTAAAACCAGAAGTGATGGCCCCGACGCCTTAACGGCCAAGGAGAGAGAGGTTCTGGCCTTTGCTGCCAGAGGACTGTCAAATAAGGAGATCGCGCAGGCTCAGAGAGTGAGCCCGCGTACCGTTCAGTCCCACCTGGCGTCCGTATTTCTGAAACTCGGCGTGGCGTCTAGGACCGAAGCAGTTGTTACGGCGCTAAAGAAAGGCATCCTTAAGGAGAAGGATATTGAGGTGATTTCCGGTGAGTGACGCCGCCGATTGGGCCGGGACTAAACTGGTTCTGGAAATGGGCAGGATCACCAGGGACAACCTTACGCGGGATGAAGCCATGGGGAAGATCGCTTCTTTGCTGCTGGACAGTTTCCCCATAGAAGCCGCGGTTATCTTGGTTTACTCATCAAAGGATCCATCTGTTTACGTTTCCGCTTCTGTAGGCAAGTCCGAGGCTTCTGTATTGGTTTCCGAAGACATTACCCTCAGAGTGTACGACGATTCGTGTCTTGCGGCATCTGTCAAGACCCCGGAGCATCCGACTTACATTTCTGGCGAGATTTCCGACTCGGTGCTGGGCAAGACCAAGTGTGAGACTCTAGCCGTAGTACCTATGGCTACCGGTGATGATATGGCCGGGTTCATGCTGTTGGCGGGCCCTAGGAGCCACATCTTGTCTTTATCCCCCGAGCTTTTGATGGCGGTTGGAAGTCAAGTGGCCATCGTCGCTTCCAAGGCTACCCTTATTGAAAGCCTCCGCCAATCCGAGGAACGGTACCACATGCTCATGGAAAATGCCAGCGACCTGGTATTTCTGCTCGACAGGGGCGGACGCTTCCTGTATGTCAATGGGCGTTCTACAGAGGTCCTGGGGTATCCGCCTGAAGAGGTTGTCGGAAGGTATTTCGGGGAGTTCGTTTCTCCTGAAAGCTGGGCCAAAACCCTTGCGGCGGTAAAGAAAGCCGCGTCTTCGCAAGAAAAGTATACAGAGTACACTTGGGTGATGGAGAAGCCGGATGGAGAAGAGGTAAGCCTGGATGTAAGGGCGTCCTTGATCTACCAGGGAGCTGAACTGGTTCGGCACCAAGGCATAGCCCGAGACCCATCCGCCGAACGCATGTTAAAGGAAGAACTGGTCCAGAGGGACAAGGAACTGGGTCAGTCAAAGTCTCGTGAGGAGCGCATGAGAGAATATCTTACCGTCGCTAACGTGGCCCAAGAGGAAGAGCGCGGTAGGATAGCCAGGGAACTTCACGATGGGGCGGTCCAATACCTGGTCGCTTTAAGGCGTAGGCTGGATCTCATCAAGAAAGAGATAGAAAGAAGAGGCGAGGCGCCCGACTTCAAGGATGTCGACATGATGTTGGACGCTGCTGTAGGGGACTTACGCGAGTTTGCCCGGAACCTTCGTCCGCCGGTTCTGGATGATTTTGGGCTTGTGTCTGCATGCGAGTGGCTTGCGGACCAGGCCGAGAAGGATGGCATCACGGTCTCGTTTTCCGTTACCGGCAACGCCCGAAGACTTGAACACGAAGTCGAGATATCCGCGTTTCGTATAGCTCAGGAAGCCCTCTCCAACGCGGTGAAGCACTCGGGAGCTAGTTCAGTTACATTTTCCCTCGCGTTTGACGACGAGGTCTTGAGGGTTTCCGTAAAAGACGACGGTCAAGGTTTTGACCAGCCTCTTACTCCCGGTTCGCTTGTTAGAGCAGGGCAGATGGGCTTGGTTGGGATGTTTGAAAGGGCCGAGATTCTCTCTGCGCCTATTGACTTGAAATCGGAGAAGGGACAAGGCACCACCCTGGAAGTCGCTATTCCACTGCGCTAATTGCCTAGGCAACAATGCTTAGCCGTCTCTACGCCGTTCTGCTGAAGCGCGCAAACCCGCCAACGCTTACACTATTGATGAGGACACCCCAGGTTAGGAGTGACATTCATGGTAGCCGAGGACTTGGTGTTGGCGAGAAGCGCATCCCAGGGCGATCAGGCAGCTTTTGAAACAATATACGAGGCTTATCAGAAGCAGATTTACTATCACATATTGCGTATGGTCAAAGACAAGCATGAAGCGGAAGATCTGACACAAGAAGTGTTCATGAGGGCGTACCAGTTCATGGGTACATACTCCGGCACTGCGGCATTAGGCCGGTGGCTTCGGAGGATCGCCACGAACCTTTGCATCGACAAGATGAGAAAACGTACGTTGCCTTTGGCATCCTGGCCGACCCTTGTGTCTAAAGATGGCGATGAGCAGTCTCTGGACTTTCCCGATGATGGGCCGTCCCCAATCGATCTTGCTCAGTCCAATGAGGCAACGGATGAAATCTTGCAGGCCATATACGAGTTGCCCGACTACTATCGCGACGCGGTAATCCTTAAGGACGTCATGGATCAGTCCGGGGAGGAAGCCGCCGGCAAAATGGATTGCCCCATAGGGACGGTCAAGTCCAGGCTCTCCCGTGGGCACGAGCTTTTGCGCCAGAGATTTGCCCCGGCTTTTGGAATTGTAAGCTGACCAACGCGAATATAGTGCGTCGGGAGGTCGACGCGCTATCTGGGGAACGGTACGGCCCGTAAGGCACCGTCCTCTGCTTTGGACGGTAATAACAGTCAGCTTGCTGGGGCTTTTTACTGCGACGTCTTATCTTGGGTACTGGATCATATGGCCGGGCACGACCGTCGCGGGTATTCCGGTGGGGGGGATGACTCCCCTGGCCGCTGTGGCTAAGCTTCGGGAGGAGTTGCTCTGGGATTCTAGGAGTCAATGATCGCCGGAAAGTGTTCTTTCAACAAATCGACC
>DAIRWA010000192.1:0-3566 GCA_036802545.1 Bacillota bacterium
CCATCCAAGAGCACGGGCCCAGAGCTTAGCGTGCTCCTTCTCGTTGTCGGCGGTCTCCAGGAAAATAGCGGCGATTTGCTCGTAACCGTCTTTCTTGGCCTGAGCGGCGTAGTATGTATACTTGTTTCTGGCTTGGGATTCTCCCGAGAAGGCCTCCATGAGGTTCTTTTCGGTTTGAGTTCCTTTGATGTTCATACAAGCACCTCCGATGGTGTCTGGTGAGAGTAGGGCATAGTCAGGAGTAGTCTAACCCTCACTCAGTCTGTTCAAATATATCTTATCGCACCCGCGGCCTGAAGTAACGGTCGAAACGTGTAAAAACCCGTCCTGCCCGATAGGTTCAACTATCCTTCGATACCGCTAGGTGGTAGAAGAGTGTCTGAGACGCGAAGGCCGCTATGGTCGCGATCCAAGCCCACGTCGGATTCGCCTTGTCCCCGAAACCCGCCGCCACGGCCCCCAGGGCTTGACCTGCTGACACGAAAGCCGTGTTTAGCCCGGCGAAGGTCGCGCGGTCTTGCTCGCCGACAGCTTCCATGTAGATCGCCTGGATAGCAGGAGAACTGATGTTGCCCACCATCGTCACGAAAAGTACAGATAAGGTGAGCTGCTGTATTGAGACCGAAAGGTACGCGCCCATAATCAATAGAGGAAAAACGATGCCCGAGGTGAGTATCACAAACCTGCGTCCTTTGAGATCCGCTATCCTTCCGCCGATCAAGAGGACCAGCATGGTGCCAAGAGCCCCCGCCGATAGAACGCCGGCCATGGTACCGTAGGAGTCGGAAAATCTATCCATGACGGTAAAGGGCAGGAGGATATTGGTCGAACCGTTGGCGAGTCCGTTGACAACGCTGGCTGCGAGCAGCAGTGACAATGTCTTGGCTCCGTCACCCGCGAAAAGGCCCCTGATACGAAGGAGTATCGGCTCTCCCTGCGGACGCTCGGCAATCCCTGTCACAGACCCATTAGGCGCCGGTTCCTCAATGCTGAGGCTCATGAACAGGGCCAGAAGACTCAAGGCTAGACCCGCGGCAAATGGGATTTTCACTCCGAACCCATCGGCCAAAAAGCCCGCGGCCAGGGGCGTGATTACGCTCGCGAGTTGGTAGAGAGTCTGCTTCACGCCAAGGATGGTGGCTCGGTTTCTTCTTGCGGTGAAACCTGCCATGAGGGCGCTCGATGCCGGGGATGATATAGTAACGAGGCCTCTCAAGACGACTGTCGCGATGATCCCCCAGTAGCTGCGCACCACCAAGAGCGCGACTACGGCAGCGCAACGTACAACCTGCCCAAGGACGAAGAGCCTTTTCCTACCGAGTCTGTCGGCCATGACGCCGGCAGATAGGGCCGTAACCGAGACCACGACCTGTAACAGGGAGTCCAGGCCCCCCACCGCGTCAGAGGCAAAGCCCAGCGACCGGTACCACGGCATCAGCACCGATATGTATGCGTTTACCGCCCCCGCTTCGACGAAACCGATCAGGATCATCTTTCGCAGGTTTATGTCCAGATCGTTCCACAAACGGGGGATTCGTCCGAGGTTTCCCGCAACTGCTTGGAGAAAGGTCATATCTGTGCCCCATCTCTTAGGTTATGGCATCAGCGTATAGCATTACCTTTGAAAAGTAAATAGTAACCTTAAAGAACTTAATATAGGGATAAGCAAGGTGCAGCGCGAGTGTCGGTTCGGGCGGGCGTGATGGAAAAGCTCTCGGTACATAACAGAATCAAAGAGCTATTCTAGAGATTAGTCAAAAGCGCGCCGAACTCTCCACGGCTAACCCACCTAGTGGTACTATGAAAGTGCCGCTTGGAATCACCGGTCTGCGGTTACACAAACCAACGGCGACGAGCCCCGCCGTTTAGGGCGGGGAAGGATGTTAAGAGAATCCAGAAGAGTCCAGAAAGGCAGGAGTTTTTTATGGAAGGCACGCTTCGATCCGTAGGGGACTGTCTGTACACCTATACACGACCTCTAACCGGCTACGGTGGTTTTGTCACCGGGTCGCTGCTTGTGCTTCCTGGCTCCGCTTTGGTGGTGGACACATTATGCTCGCCGCGGGATATGGAGGCGTTCATTCCATTGATTGGCGAAAGACCGGTGACTGTCGTGTACACCCATGCGGATTGGGACCATTGCTTGGGCACCGGGGCTCTGAACCCGATTAGGGTGATAGCTCATGAACTGACGGGTAAGCGCCTGTCCGAGCGGGGCGACGACATGCTGGCGGAGATAGAGCGAGATAACCCTGACTTGGTTTCCGACGCGTCGATTGTCTTACCGGGTACAACTTTTCAGGACGGACTGACCTTCGAGCTTATGTCGGGACCTAGCTCGAGTCGGGATGGCGGTGACTTGAACGAGCGTGACCGGGAGGACAACGACCGAGATGACTGTGTAAGCGGCGGCCCGCATGGCAGCGATAAGGTCGTAGTGGAACTGGTCCACCTGCCCGGACACACCGAGGACTCTACAGTTTGCTGGATTCCGCAGTTGGGCGTGCTAATAGCGGGTGATGTGGTAGAAGATCCGTTCCCCTCGGTTTCTGAACCCCTACACACCGGACTCTGGGCCGATGGGTTGGAGCAGTGGGAAAGGAGCGCTTCTACGGTGATCCCCGGACACGGAGCGGTCTCTGGACCGGAACTCCTCGCCCGAAACGTACGTTACTTGCGGGGATTGATGGGCGCGGCTCGGCGCAACACTCCTTACCCGTGGCTTACTCCGGACGTTTCCCTTGAGTATTTGGATCCAAAGACAGCGCAGATAGTATCGAAGATGCCAGCAAGTGAGCAGGCCTTCTATCGGGATGTGCACAAGGAGAACGTTCGGAGAGTGATCTCCGTCCTCTAGGGCCTCTAGACTAAAACCGGACCGGAAGCTCCCACGCAGCCGGTCCGGCGTCATTGACTGCGTTACCCTCGTGTCGTTATTCTGGCCGCCGCCGGCAGGGATTTTGGCAACTTCAGCACCTGCTTTCTAACGGTTACCCTGGGCTATGTGCTGACTAACGACCGGTCTCCTGACGGATCGCTTACTTATGCCCACTTGTCCAGTGGGAACAGTTCCTCTTTGGTCTTGCGGCTCCGCGGAACGCCGGGCTTAGAGGGTATTCCCAGAGGAAGCAGACAGATCACGCTGACATCTTCGGGGATTCCCAGGACTTTCTTGACTTCCTCTTCCGAGAACGCTCCGATCCAGCAGGTGCCCAGTCCCAACGCATGGGCGGTCAGTGTCATGTGGTCAAGAGCGATAGCGACATCAACCTTGGCGTATTTGCGACTAGGGTTTGTGGTGCAGCCGACGATGACCACGCCCGCCTCCCCCACAAATCCCTGGTTATTGCAGGCCGGTACCAGCGCCTTTCGCGTAGCCTCGTCTTTCACAACGATGAACTTGTACTCTTGCCTGTTGGAAGCGGTCGGCGCTACGCGGGCGGCCTCCAATACTTGTGACAGGGCTTCTTCCGGGACAGGCTCATCCTTATAGGCCCTGATGGATCTTCTCGACTTGATGGCTTCGAAAACGTCCACAGTATGTACCTCCTTCTGAAGGGCGTTGT
>DAIRWA010000193.1:0-3559 GCA_036802545.1 Bacillota bacterium
TGAAGGCCGACGAAGAAGCCGGGCGTCTTATTGCAGCTGCAATGGAGAAGGCAGAAAGAGAGGCTGAGGCCGCCGTGAAGGAAGCGCGCCAAAAGACTCAGGCCGCCGAGAAAGACGCGAAGGAAGATGCGGTTAGAGAAATTGAAAGCATCAGGAGGACGGCTAGTCTGAAGATGAAAGACGCCGTAAACCTGGTAATCGACAGAATCAAGAAGGCCGTGTGAAGGGAGGATAGCTGTCTTCGACATTGTTGTCGAGCAGCGCCGCCGTGGCTGTTGCTAGAATGCGCAAGGTGACTATGTTCGTCACCCGAGACAAGAAAGACGAAGTCCTGGAAAAGCTCAGAGATCTTGAGATCATGGAGGTTCGAGAGACCGAAGAGTGCAAGGATCAAGACAGGTTTGAAACCCCGCCGGATGTCCAAGAGAAGATATCCAGGCTTCAGCATATTTCTTCGTATTTTCAGAAGTACAACCCCATAGAGAAGGGGTTCGTAGATATGTTTACCGGCATGAAGCCGGACCTTTCCATGCAAGATTTGTGGCAGGCGGTTAGAGATTACGACATAGACGGAGCGTTCCTAAGAGTTCAGGGCAACGAAGAGCGTCTAAAGGAACTGGGGCAACAATTGGGGAGTGTCGAATCCTCTATTGAAGCCCTTTCGCCGTGGAGCGACCTTGACATTCCTGTCGAGAGACTCGGCCGGAGCACCGTTTATACTGAAAACCTATTGGCTGTCCTTCCTACGCTTTCATGGACGTCCCATTGTTCTGACCTGGCTGACGCGGCGGTCCAAAGCGTGGAGATTTGGAGCGACAATTCCAAGACCGGCTGCTGGTTCATCGCGTCTTCAGAGGACATGGACAAGGTGCGGTCGTTTATCGCTTCAATAGGCGGAAACGTTGTAGATCTGGGGCAGGCTATTAAGGTGTCGGATATCCCTTCCGGGGCCGTGTCTTCGGTCATCGCCGCGCTTCATAGAAAGATGGAGGAGATACGGGAAGAGAACGAGCGGATAGTATCCGATAACCGGGCTATGGCCGAGGACTTAGTGCCCGTGTTGGGGCTTTGGGATTACTACGAGGACAAAAAGAATCTCAGCGAGGTCACGAACTCATTCCAAAGAACCGACTATACTTACGTTATTAGGGGTTTCGTGAAGGCGAAAGAAATTGACAAGTTGAGACAGGGTCTTTCCGCGTTTACCGAGATACTAGTGACCGACGAGGAACCGACACTGGAAGACGATCCTCCGGTCTACTTGGAAAACCCGCCGCTTCTTAGGCCTTTTGAGGTCATAACCAACATCTACGGATTTCCCCAGTATAACGAAGTGGATCCAACGCCCATCTTGGCGCCTTTTTTCTGGATATTCTTCGGGATATGCCTTGCGGACGCCGTGTACGGGATCATTTTAGCGGTAGGCTGTTGGTTCTTCTTGAAGACGCAGAAGCTTGCGGACGGCGGGCAGAAGCTGGTCCGCCTCCTGATGTACTCGGGCGTTTCTACCATTCTCATGGGCGCGCTCATGGGAAGCTGGTTTGCCGACCTTCCGACCGTATTCTTTGGGGGTACCATCATTGAGCGGCTGGCGAAGTCCGTGGCGGTTCTGGATCCCATTGGGGATCCTCTCACCCTTCTTGTGATCTCGATTGTTCTCGGGGTTATACAGGTGTGGGTGGGCATCCTTGTCAAGATGTACGCCCTGATAAGAGCAGGGGAGGTCAAGGAAGGCATTTTATCCCAGGGTTCCTGGGGACTCCTGATTCCCGGACTTATGGGTGTCGTAGCTCAAAAGGCCGGAATCATCAACTCGTCAATACCCCTGTATGTCATGTATCTGGGAGCTTTTCTGGTAATGTACTCTGCCTCGCGCGGCCAAAAAAACATCCTGCTGAAGCCCTTCGCGGGCTTGTACGGGTTGTACAGCATCGTGGGGTATTTCTCTGATACCATGTCATATTCTAGGCTTCTCGCTCTCGGGCTAGCCAGTGCGGTTATCGGCGTGGTCGTGAACAAGATGGCCGAACTCGTCGTGGGAATGGTTCCGGTGGTCGGCTGGGTGTTCGTGCCCATCATTTTGTTGGGGGGCCACATTTTCAACCTCGTTATTAACGTTCTGGGGAGTTTCATCCACGCGGGCCGTCTCCAGTTTGTTGAGTTCTTCACCAAGTTCTTCGAGGGAGGTGGCAGGCCGTTCAAACCCTTGAAGAGGGTGAGCGACAACGTTTCTTTGAACTGATAGCATCGAATGCTTGTCTTTTGATAACAGCAATAGGCTTAGAAGATTGGGAGGGATCATTTTGTTTGGCGGTTCAGCAGGTGCTTTTATAGCTTTGGGTGTTCTCCTCACCGGTCTCATTGGCGCAGTCGGAGCGTTTACCGCTGAGGTGTTAGGCGGCAATGCCCTGGCCTTGATGGGAGCGGGCCTGGCAGTGTTTCTCGCAGGCATGGGTTCTTCAGTCGCGGTTGGCATTGCCGGGGAAAAGGCCGCGGGCATTACTGCGGAGGACCCGGACCAGTTCGGTCGTTTGCTCCTCTTGCAGGCTCTACCTGGAACCCAGGGCATTTACGGATTCTTGGTCGGCTTCCTTGCCATTTTCAAGATGGGCGCGTTTTCAGGCGGCATGTCCCTGACGGTAGAGCAAGGATGGCAGTTCTTTTTCGCATGTCTTCCCGCAGCGATTTCCTGCTTGATTTCAGCGCTATACCAGGCCAGAGTATCCGTCGCGGCTATGGACATCGTGGTCAAGCACCCGGAGGAGTCGGGTAAAGCCCTTATTCTGCCGGCGATGGTTGAAACCTACGCCGTCTTGGGGCTTCTGGCTTCTGTTCTTCTCATCATGTTCTCGGTCAGAGTGTAGGGGGCAAAAATATGCCCTTGGAGGATATTCTCAAAAAGATAAAAGATGCGGCTGCGGCTCAATGTTCGGCCATTGTGGGCGAGGCTACCGAGAAAGCCGAGGCGAAAGTGGCACAAGTGTCCGAGGAAGCTGCAAGAGCAGCCGCCAAGAGGCTGGATGAGGCTCTGGCTGTCATCAAGCGGGATGCCGCCATCGCTGTGGCGAGGGCCGACACCGAACGTCGTCAGGCGATTTTGCAGGAAAAACAGCATCTGGTATCGTCGGTCTTTGAAACGGCGCTCCAGGAGCTTTCATCTATGCCCGATGGGGAATATCGAGATTTCCTCGTCCAGTCCATGGTCGGCACCATGACGGGCGGGGAAGAAGTGGTCTTGGGCCCAAGGGACGAGGCTCGTCTGGGTCCCGATTTTCTGGAGGCGCTTAAGTCCGGTCTCAAGGCATCCGGTAAGCCGGAGGAAGTCTCCTTGAGCTATAGCGATTCCGTCCGAGGCGGTGGTTTCATCCTGAAGAAGGGCGGGCTTGCTTTTAACCTGACGTTTCCCGCCGTAACGCAAAAGCTAATGGATGAACTGGAGATAGAGGTCGCGCGCTGTCTGTTTGGCGAGCAGCCCGGAACCTAGGACGGTTTTTTTGAAGGTGGGTAGAGCTTGGACGAATATAGTTGGGCCAGTGCGGTAGGCAGAATAATGGTTTTG
>DAIRWA010000194.1:0-498 GCA_036802545.1 Bacillota bacterium
GCTCGTCGTCGGTGCCCGTGAAGAGGAAGACGGGACTGTCTCGGTGCGCCACAGGGCAGGAGGAGACTTGGGGGCCATGTCGCTGGGAGCTTTCTTGGCTCAGGCAAAGGAGGAGCTCGACACTAGGTCTCTAGAGCGTCTCGTGAAGCCCTAAGGGCAGGTTAGCTACCAGTGGAATTACTGCTCAAAACGCGCTCTTAGTGCCGCGTGGGATCTCCGGCGCAGGGAGGCCAAGGATAGCGCGAGGGCGCTACCGCCCGCAGTCTTAGAGCAGTTGATCCGTATGGTATACTATTATATGGACGAAGAAGAAGCCATCCGCTTCTCACCTTACGGCTAATCAGGCTGGCAAGGTTACATGACATACACAGATTATCTCCCGTCAGGGAGAGGCAGTAGTCGTGGGCGGGTGGAATGACCCGCCCGTTTGTATTTGATCGCAAATATGTAGAAAGAAGGTGTAATGCTATAAGTCAGGACCAAAGAGTGAATGAGGCG
>DAIRWA010000194.1:508-877 GCA_036802545.1 Bacillota bacterium
TCGTGAAGTAAGGCTTGTCTCACAGGACGGAGATCAATTGGGCATTATCTCAACCTACGAGGCTTTGCGGATGGCAAGAGATCGGGGTTTGGATCTGGTGGAAGTCGCCGCTCAGGCTAGGCCCCCGGTATGCCGGATTATGGATTATTCAAGGTGGAAATATGAGCAGTCTAAACGCATGAAAGAGGCGCGGAAGAAGCAAAAGGTTCAGAACGTCAAAGAGGTAAAGATGCGCCCCACCATAGACGACCACGATTTTGAAGTGAAAGTCCGGGCGAGCCTCAAGTTCCTTTCAGAAGGCGACAAGGTCAAGGCGACTATCATGTTCCGCGGCAGAGAGATGGCCCACATCGAAAACGGCCAGCGAGT
>DAIRWA010000194.1:887-3559 GCA_036802545.1 Bacillota bacterium
GGCATTGCTTGAGAGGGTTAAGGGTTCCTGTATCGTGGAGCGAGTGCCGAGGCTTGAAGGCCGGAACATGATCATGGTGCTTTCGCCCAAGCCCCAGCCTCAAGCTCAGCAACAGCAAAAGGCATCCGGCAAGGCCGCGTCTGGGTCGAAACCTGAAGCGACCGAGATGCCAAAGACCGATAAGTGACCGGTTTAGAGGAGATGTATCCATGGCCAAGAACAAAATGAAAACGCATAGCGGGGCGAAGAAGCGCTTTTTCGTGACCGGTACCGGGAAAATCAGGCATTACCATTCTGGCCACAGCCACAGGCTCGCAGGCAAGAAGGCCGCTCGCAGGCGGAGGCTGAAAAAGGATTCCGCTATCAGTCCATCTAACGAGGACAAGATTAGAGTCCTGATTCCCTACAAGTAAGACAGATAAGCGCGTAAAGAAAGAGGGTAGCCATAATGCCTCGCGTAAAAAGTGGAATAACCAACCGACATCGGCATAAGAAAGTCCTCAAGCTTGCCAAGGGCTATTGGGGTAAGCGTTCCAAGTCCTTCAGGATGGCCAACGAGACCGTTATGAAGGGCCTTCACTACGCCAGAAGGCACCGTCGGGAGAAGAAGAGAGAGTTTAGAAGACTTTGGATTTCTCGGATAAACGCAGCTGCCCGAGTCAACGGGATGAACTACAACACGTTCATCAACGGCCTGAAGAAGGCCGGGGTCCAGATTAACCGGCAGATGCTGGCGGACCTTGCGATTTCTGATGGCAAATCGTTCACGGAGTTGATCAATGTAGCCAGGGACCAACGCGCATAACCCTTGTCGACACACACCAGAGGAGGGGCTTGGGCGACGCCGACTAGATTAGTTGTGCTGTCGTTTGGAGCGGTTATACTGGTAGGGACAATGCTCCTGATGATCCCGGCGTCTACTGCGGACGGGATTTCGCCCGGCATAGTTGACGCTCTGTTTACAGCGACATCCGCTGTCTGTGTGACCGGACTGGTCGTTGTGAACACTGCGACGTTCTGGAGCGTCGTGGGTAAGGTTGTCATAATAGTCCTGATTCAGATAGGCGGCCTGGGACTGATGACTTTTTCCACAGCCCATGCCCTGGTTGTCGGAAGGCGCATCGGCCTTATGGAACGTTTGGTTATCCAAGAGCAGACGGGACAGTGGAGACTGGCCGGCGTCGTCGCTCTCATGAAACGTATAATCCTCGTTACTCTAGGGTTCGAGTTGGTCGGCACCTTGCTTTTGACCTTGACTTTTTGGACAACCCGAGGGCTGAGAGGTATTCAGGCGGTGTGGTACGGATTTTTCCACGCTGTTTCCGCGTTCTGTAACGCCGGATTCGATATCTTGGGTAACTCCCTGATGGACTATACATCAAACGCGCCGGTTACCCTAACCGTAGGGTTTCTCATCATCTTTGGCGGATTGGGCTTTCACGTGATCACAGACGTTATCATCCATCGCGGCAAGTGGGCAGGATTAAGCCTTCACTCGAGACTGGTCATCAAAGTCACGGCTGTCCTAATAGTCATCGGGACCTTAGCGGTCTTGGCGATGGAACTTGGGAACCCTGGCACTCTAGGCCCGCTTGACGCTAAAGGAAAGCTACTGGCTTCATGGTTTCAGGCGGTTACCCCTCGCACGGCCGGTTTCAACAGTGTGGCCATAGACAACTTGCTGCCTTCAACGGCCTTGATCACCATAGCGTTTATGTTCATAGGAGCCTCTCCGGGCAGCACCGGCGGCGGGGTGAAGACGACCACGTTCGCGGTAGTCGCCAAGTCAGTGATGACCACGGTCAGTGGCGGGGAAGACGTAAATATGGGCAATCGGAGGGTGCCCCAGGAGATCGTCTCGAAAGCAGTTGCCATCGTGCTGCTGGCAGTGGTGTTGGTCTTGGTCGGGACCCTGATCCTTACCAGGACCGAGTCGAGACCATTTATGGACCTCTTGTTTGAGGTCATCTCGGCGTTCGGTACCGTTGGATTAACCCGGGGAATTACCCCTTCCTTGTCTGTGGCCGGCAAACTCGTGATAGCGTTTATGATGTTTGTGGGGCGGGTTGGCCCTGTGAGCTTGGCCGTGGCCCTTACCGGCAAAGGTAAGGAGTCAGGCAGAATCCGCTATCCCCAAGAGAAAATAAGCGTCGGATAAGGCAGGTAGAACGCGTATGGCAAAGCAGATTGCCGTCATAGGATTAGGTCGATTCGGTTACAGCCTGGCCGTCACTTTGTCCAAGCTAAACGTAGAAGTCCTGGCTGTGGATGTGGAAGAAGGCCCGGTTAAGGCCGTCTCCAACGAAGTCACTTCAGCGGTGCAGGCGGACGCCACCGATATGTCTGTCCTTATGGAACTGGGCATGCGCAATTTCGATGTAGTGGTAGTCGGCATGAGCGGTTTTGAGGCCAGCCTAATGACAACTCTCCACCTGAAGGAGCTAGGCGTCAATAGAGTGGTAGTGAAAGCCGCCAGTGATGTCCACGGGAAGATCCTGAACCAACTGGGGGCTGATTCGATCGTCTTTCCCGAGAAAGACATGGGCGAAAGGGTGGCTTTCTCGTTAGTCTCCGGGAGCGTTATTGATCATATCGAACTGGCCGACAACTACACCGTGGCGGAAATCGTGATACCCAACCGCATCGCGGGCCGCACGCTTAGGAACTTGAAC
>DAIRWA010000195.1:0-3558 GCA_036802545.1 Bacillota bacterium
TCCTTCCAATATACTAACGGGAGACCAGACAAAGAGGGGAAATCGGATGATCGCCCAGTTCACGTTGACCGTATCTGAAGGCAAGAGGATCATAGCAAAAGCGGTAGCCAAAATGCCGCCGGTAAAGAGAGCGCTGTATGGCGGTAGAGTATTGCTTAAGGGCGGAACGACGGTAAGCGCCGTGTCAGAGGAGATTGGCGGCCCGCCTCTTGGGATTTCCGGCCGGCTAACACCCTCAGGCGCCAGAACAGCCGCCGATGGGTCCGTCCCGCACTGCGTGGTGATTGAAAGAGGAATTGCGGTACAGGCCGATGACTATCTAGAAGCCCTGGTTGAGTCCATGGGGCCGAAGGATATAGTCGTCACCGGCGCAAATCTCATCGATCACAGCGGAGGCGCCGCCATCCTTTCAGGAGGTCCGCTAGGGGGCGCGGCCGGGCGGATCATCTCCGGCTTGGCGGCCCAAGGCGTTCAGGTAATCATCGCGTGCGGTGTGGAGAAGATGGGGCCGGGCTTGGTGGCGGATGCAATCTCAGCATGTGGCAGGTCGAAGATTACCGGCGCTATGGGTATGGCAGTGGGACTCATTCCTCTTCAGGGCGCGCTGGTGACCGAAGTCCAAGCGTGTATGATGCTGGCTAGGGTAAACGCTACCGTTGTCGCCTGCGGAGGGGTGTTTGGAGCCGAAGGCGGCACGACCATAGTCGCTGAAGGCGATGCCGAAGATCTGGCTAATCTCATCGCAGTCGTAAAGGAGGTCAAGGGAGCGTCTCTGTCCGGCGCTCCACGGAGCTTGATGGACTGCGCCAAAGGAAGTACGGCCTGTCGACGTCACCTGGCGTGTGACACGTTGTACGCGGAACTTCTGAGACCGGCTGCGATCGGTTTGAGTGTGGCGGGGGAAAAAGGGTAAGCCTCGAAGATGGCGCCGATCCCAAGCTTCCGGCCGGCGCCATCCATGGTGTCGTCGTTATTTACCTTCTGAAGGTCTGCTCGCGGCGAGGGCCGACTGAAACCCAGCCAACCCCTACTCCGGTCTGTTCCTCCACGAAGGCGATGTAGTCTTTAGCCTGTTTAGGAAGCTGTTCGTAGCTTCGAAGATGTGATATCGCCTGCCTCCATCCCGGAAGTTCTTGTAGGATAGGCTTGGCGCGGTTTAGGACGCTGGTCCGAGGAAACTCGGTTGTCCGCCCCCCGTCCACATCGTAGGCTGTACATACCGGGATCACTTCCAGGTAGCCGAGCACGTCCAAAAGAGTCAGCGCGATGGTCGTCGCGCCTTGCATGCGGCACCCATATCTAGTGGCCACTGCGTCGAACCAGCCTACGCGTCGCGGACGTCCGGTCTTGGCCCCGTACTCTCCGGCGTCGCCGCCGCGTTGGCGAAGCTCATGGGCTGCGTCACCATCAAGCTCGGTTACAAACGGGCCGGCTCCTACTGCGCTGGAATAGGCCTTCACCACAGCGATGACTTCGGTTATCGCCCAAGGCGGGACTCCGGCTCCTATCGACGCGTAACCGGCTAAAGTCGAGGACGATGTGGAGAACGGATAAATACCGTGGTCCGGGTCCCTGAGCGCACCCAATTGGCCTTCTAGCAGGATGTTCTTGCCCGATTTGACTGCGTCATACAGATAGGATGAGGTATCGGTGACAAGATGTCCGATTTTCTGACCGTCCCGGTAGAGGGCGTCCACAGCCTCATCTAGGCTGATAGTCGGTTTGTGGTAAAGGTGCTCCAGAATGACGTTCTTGGCTTCCACGATAGGCCCGAGCCTTTCAAGAAGAGCCTCTCTGTCATGGAGCTCTCCCGCTTGTACGCCGGTCTTCGCGTACTTATCCGAGTAGAACGGAGCGATGCCGGAACGGGTGGATCCAAACTGGCGTGCTCCCAGGCGTTCCTCCTCGTATTGGTCAAAGAGCTTGTGCCATGGCAGCATGACCTGCGCGCGTTCAGAAACCATAACTTTGGGTTCGGGAACGCCGCGCTTTACCAGGCCATCTAGCTCTCGGACGAGTTCTCCCATGTCTATAGCCACTCCGGGCCCTAGAATGTTCATGACATTAGGATAGAAAACGCCGGAAGGCAAAAGGTGCAAGGCGAACTTCCCGTATTCGTTGATGACCGTATGACCCGCGTTGCTGCCGCCTTGAAACCTGATGACCACATCTGATTCCTCAGCCAGATAGTCGACCATCTTGCCCTTGCCTTCGTCTCCCCAGTTAGCTCCTACCACAGATGTAATGCTCATTACAGTTCCTCCTCGCATACCACAAGAGAAAGTGCATCGCCCCTGCCCGGTCGTTGCCATACTTCGCCAACTCCATGATAATAGCAGCGAAAGCATAACGGAAGTTATTAATCCTTATGAAAGCCATAAGGAGGAATTATAGATGTTCGTGAACCTTGACCTCTATCGTGTCTTTCTCTATGTTGCCCGAGCCGGGAGCATTTCCGGTGCCGCCGAGGATCTGTTCGTGTCTCAACCCGCTGTCTCCCAGGCTATGAAGCGCCTAGAGGAGCAACTGGGAGTAAGCTTGCTCGTTCGCAGTTCCAAAGGAGTGCGCTTAACCCGGGAAGGCGAGACGCTCTTTCAGCATGTCTCTCGCGCCCAGAGCCTTGTCGAGGCCGGTGAGCGCAAGATTGTGGAAATCCGCGGTATGGCAAGCGGGGAAGTTCGCATCGGAGCCAGCGATACGCTATGCAAATATTATCTGGCTCCCTACCTTGAGGTTTTCCATCGGCAGTATCCCAAAGTCCGGCTCCACGTCACCAACCGTACGACTCCTGAAACAATTGGCCTGCTTCGAGCAGGGAAAGTCGACGTCGGCATCATCAACTTGCCCATAGAGGACGATCCTTCGTTGGTGGTCCACGAGACATTGACAGTGCATGATTGCTTTGTAGGCGGAACCGCGCATATGGACCTAGGTGATCAGCCAATATCCCTGGATGAACTTGTTGAGTATCCTCTTCTTATGTTGGAGACCGCCAGCAACACCCGCGGATTCATCGATCGTTGGGCAGCGTCTAGAGGCGTGACGTTGAATCCCGAGGTTGAACTGGGGAGTATAGACCTTCTTCTCGAGTTCGCAGGCATCGGGCTGGGCATCGCGTGTGTAGTCCGTGAGTTTGCCCAGGCCGAGTTCGCCTCCGGACGCCTGAGGGAAATCCCTCTGAGAGATCCCATCCCGCGTCGCAGCATAGGGATAGTGACTTTGAAGGACGTCGGTTTGGCGGTGGCGGCGTCCGGGTTCGTGGATTTGCTGCTGAGCGGGCAAAGCGGTCCGCAAGACCGTAATTAGTAGTATGCAGGAACCTTTCGCTAACCGTTGACATAACGTATCGTGTAGGTTTACGAAAGGGGGTCCGCGACATGGCAGGAGTCGGCGCAACCGGAGGCTTCAGAGGAGGCAACTGGGCGTTCATTATCTTTCTTATCCTCATCCTGTTGATCCTCGGACTTAGCTGCTTCGTTTGCTGATAGGCAGTACAACAGGGGTGGGGCAGCCTTATGGCTGCCCTTCCTTATGTTAACACCAGCTGACGTCTTGCGG
>DAIRWA010000196.1:0-3558 GCA_036802545.1 Bacillota bacterium
GGGTGTTCACCGAACTGTGGGACTTCCTTGGGAAAGAAATCAGTACATCCACTTCGGCTACCGCTATCGCCGTCTTTTGGATGCGCCTTATGTATTTCCCAAGGGAGTCCCGCAGTTCGGTGAACACCCTGTGCTCCTCTTTGCATAGTTTTTCCTCGGCACCCAGGATGGCCGTTTCCTTTTCTCTTAGCTCGGGAGTCACGAAGCGTTCCGCCGAAGCCAAAGTTTGTTTCCTCACGTAGCTGTCAGGAACCATATGAAGGTTGACCTTTGTCACTTCTATGTAATACCCGAACACACGGTTGTACCCTACCTTTAGGGACTTGATGCCGCTTTTTTCTCTCTCCCGAGCTTCATAATCGACCACCCATTGCTTTCCGCCCGTGGCCAGAAGCCGAAGTTCGTCGATTTCCCGGCTGAAGCCTTCCCTGATCAAGCCGCCTTCAGTGACAGACACAGGAGGCTCTTGGACCAGGGTATTCCTGAGGGCACCTACGGCTTCGGGGATGCCATCCATGTCGCCTGCGTCATGTATGAGAAGTGGAGATGAACACTCTTTCAGAAGATCACATAACCGGGCGACCGCCTCAAGCGACGAGGCGAGGTTCACTAGGTCTCGGGCATTGCATGATTTGTATGTAAGCCGAGTGACCAGTCTTTCAAGGTCTTTGATGTCACCCAAGAATTCTCTTGCTTTTAGCCGCAAGACCGCGTTCCTATAGGTTTCATCCACTGCCTCGAGCCTTTCCTCGATTCTAGGAACGTCCCTGAGCGGACGCTCGATCCATTGCCGCAAGAGTCTTGCTCCCATGGCCGTGCGCGTCTGGTTCAGTACCCAAAACAAAGACCCGTAAGTATCCCCTTGAAGCCTTTGTGTGAGCTCCAGATTCCTTCTGGTGGACCGATCTATCTCCAAGAATCCCTCTTGAAGGTACATAGAAGGCTCTTTGAGGTGCTTAAGGTCAACCATTTGGGTTATGCGCATGTAATCTACGAGCCCTTCCAGCGCGATCAGGGCTTCCGCAGCAGCGTAAGCGCATTCGTCAGGGCTTGTCCCCGGTGAAGGCGCGCGGAAAGCTTCCGCGGCATGGGTCGTAATGAAGATGCCCGGCATGGCCTTGGCGATGGATTGACGCAAAGCTGTGTGGTCAGGGGAATCCGGCAAAACGCATTCTCTTGGCAGGAAGCGAGACAGCTCCTCAAGGACCCGGGTCGTGGAGGCTTTTCTTCCTCCTGCGAAGGTGTCCCCTTCGGCGGCGATCCCCGCTACGAGCACCTCTCCTGTGGACAGATCGCAGACAGCCAATCCAAAATCGCCGCTTTTTCCCCCGTATACTGCCGCTGTGTAGCATGAGATTCCCGCCTCTGCGCCTTCCCAATAGGTCCCGGGACTAATCACGCGGGTGATGTCTCTCTTGACCAATCCTTTCGCGGTCGCGGGGTCTTCCACTTGTTCGCAGATAGCCACGCGGTAGCCCTTTTCGACCAGGATCCTTATGTAGTCGTCGACTGAATGATAAGGAACGCCGCACATAGGAGCCCGCTCGTTATTCCCGGCTTCTCGCCCTGTGAGAGCGATGCCCAGTTCCTTGGATCCGATCTCAGCGTCCTCCCAAAAGAGCTCATAAAAGTCCCCTAACCGGAAGAAAAGCAGGGCGTCAGGGTTTCTCGATTTTAGTTCTGTGTGCTGCGCCATCATTGGCGTTGCCTGTCTCATGGGACTACCGGCCCTTTCAAGTACCATGTTCCTGACTCTTCTATTAGAACGTCCACAAGATCTCCGGGAACAGATTTGCACATGTGGGCTATTACCGTCTTTCCTGTCCGGGTACGGCCCTTAACGGTATTCGGCGTCTCTTCGTACAGCGATTCAACCAGGATTTCTACCTTCTTACCAATATAGCGGGCATTCAGGTCACGGGTTATATCCCCCTGGACTTCCACCAGTTCCTGAAGTCTCAAGGACTTTGTCTTGGAGTCAACTTGGCTTTTCATGCGGTGAGCGGCGGTACCCTTTCGCGGCGAGAAAATAAAGGTGAACGCTCCGTCAAAGTGGCATCTTTCCACCATATCAAGGGTGTCTTCGAAGTCCCGGGCGCTTTCGCCGGGGAACCCCACGATTATGTCGGTAGTGATGGAAGCGTCCGGGGTAACCTCACGGACACGATCGACCAGCCGCAGGTAGTCGTCTCTGGAGTACCCCCTGTTCATGGCTTTCAGTATGCGGTCGGAACCGGACTGCAATGGCAGGTGGAAGTGTTCGCAGACAGTCTCGCACTCACCAACGGCTTGAATCATGTCTTCGGTGAAGTCCCTGGGATGTGATGTGGAATAGCGGAGTCTGGAAAGACGCGGGGTCTTATCCAAGGCCCGAAGAAGGGCGGGGAAATCCGGGCCGCCATCAAAATCCATGCCGTACGCGTTCACGTTTTGGCCCAAGAGAGTGATCTCCTTGTAGCCTTCTTGGCAAAGACCTGCGACCTCCCGGACGATGGCGTCAAGACTCCGTGACACCTGAGGCCCGCGGACATAAGGGACTACGCAATAAGAGCAGAAGTTGTCGCAACCGTACATGACGGTCACGTAGGCGTTTACCCCTGGGATCGCCTGTCTGGGCAGGCCTTCCGGCAGGAGCTGCGTGGATTCGTCTTTAGATGCCGATGTCCTTGCGGGGGTGACCGCGCGAAAAAGTCTCGCGTTTCCCCGTTTCGTGTTCTTTGACATGGCCTCACGGACTAGCCTGGGTATCTCATGGATAAAGCCGGGGCCCGTTATGACCGAAACGTAAGGAGCGCGGGATTTGATCCTCTCCGCGGTCTCCGGCAATTGAGCCATGCAGCCTGCCAGCACCATAACCGGTAGGTTTCCGCCTCGACGAAGGGACCGGATCCTTCCGAAGCGGCTCCACACTTTGCTTTCGGCAGACTCTCTTACAGCGCAAGTGTTCAAGATGACCACATCGGCCTCGGAGACGTCTTGTGCCTGTTTCATGCCTTCTTTCGCGAGCAGACCCGCGATAGTCTCTGAGTCTCTTTCGTTCATCTGACATCCGAAGGTTTCCACATAGAACTTCAAATCGTCTGACGTTACCCTCACCGCCTGCTATTTATCGTTACTTCTCATTATAAGAGGCAAAGGCCAAAGCGCACAAATCTGCTTTGGCTAATACGGTGAAGGGGGCCTTGTGCATACGAGCAGTAACGGGCTCGTTGCTCTGTAGGAAGCAGGTAGAGGTCTATGTGCTCGCTGGCGAGCAGTGACGGGCTTGTTGCTCTGTGCGAAGCATACGAGGGTCTGACGGAAAATGAAGAAAGGGCCCGAGAATCCGGGCCCTTTCGTAAACCACGCGTCGCATTGGTCCCTAGCCGAGCAGCTTCAGTACTGTCTGAGGCTTCATGTTCGCCTGTGCCAGCATGGCGGTACCGGCCTGGAGCAGGATCTGGTGCTTGGTAAAGGTGGCCATTTCCAGCGCCATGTCCACGTCGCGGATGCGAGATTCGGCGGCGGCCAGGTTCTCAGCGGCCGTGTTCAGGTTGTTGATGGTGTGCTCGAGACGAT
>DAIRWA010000197.1:0-3540 GCA_036802545.1 Bacillota bacterium
CCCTCACGTTCGTCATCATGCTGATGATCGCGGAAGCGTTCAGTTCTTTTTGGGGTTGGCCAAACTGAACCTGCCCGTGATTTCGTAGAGTGGGAGAGACCAGCAGTATCTGCGGCTTCCTCGCCACCTCGAGCCCAAGTGTGAGAAAGAGAGGATAGTTCACAAATTGGGTGCCGTTTCTGATAGGAGGTAAACCTGGCTGTGTCGAACACTCTTGTCGTGGTGCAAGCGGGATAAGGCATTCAGGTTAGTTCAGTGAGATTCAGACAGAATCAAGCAAGATTAAGCAGGGTCAATAGTAGGATCAGTCAGAGAGGACCTCGGGAATTGGACCACATTGATCTCAGATGCCTGCGTGCCTATAACGAAAGGCATCTACGGAGGGGAGTGTTTCGCCAGTGAGAGCGGTTTCTTTGAGAGGCCCATCCGGAAGGCTCTTGGCGACCCTTATTATCCTTATCACACTAATGACCCTGTTTCCCGCATGCGCGACAGAACCTATCGCACACCAGCCCGACCCGCCGCCTGAGGATCCGGCCCCGCCCCAAGAACCGAAAGGCGATCCACCGGTGTACCTGCCAAGCAATCTTTTCGTCTTTACTAGCGTTGAGGATTTTGGGAAAGGCCGACACGAGAACACAGAGGTCATCTCTTTTGGCAACGGTGCGGTGGCCCTTAAAGGCGGTGCCGCGAAGGGAACTTACACATCCCCTGAGTATGGCACCGATCCTTTTGAGTACATGATTCTGTCGTGGAATGCCGACACGCCCAGGGGAACCTACATAGAAATCGAAGGCCGCGTTTACGCGGGCGTCGGCGATAATAAGGAGTGGTCAAACTGGTTGCCTTGGGGAGCTTGGAGCACAGGGCCTTTCATAGATGAAACAGGGAAGGCTAGGTTGGCGGGTTCGGCTCCGTCATCCAAGGCCGGGAATGCCATTGCCCACGTTGCTACCGACGAGTTGTACGTCAAAGGCAAGTCAGGAGAGACAGCTGACCGGTTTCAATACCGTGTGACCTTGCACGGGTTTGAGGCAGCAAGCCCGAAGGTTGCCTTGATGGCGTCCACCATTAAGAACACCCTCAAGGACCAGTCACTAGCTCGCGTCTATCCCGATGACACGCCGGACCTATCGAAATTTGACAAGGATCTGGATGTACCCATGTACTCCCAGCAGCAACGGTACTTCAAAATTGCCGGATCAATCTGCAGCCCTACCAGCGTAGCGATGGCCGTTGGGTATCACGGTATCGACATCTCCCCCGATGAGATGGCATGGAACGTGAATGACTATGTAGGCGACATGTTCGGTAACTGGTCGTTCAACGTCGCAGCCGCCGCAAGCCAAGGCATGATGGCGTACGTCGCTTACGGCGACGTCAAGGGCGACGATTCCTGGTATGCGGTTAAGCAGGAGATTAGCGAGGGGAACCCGGTTGTGGTGAGCGTCAAGTACCGAAGCCCGACTTCGACAGCCAACTACCCCGCGGTGGAGAACGTCCCAATCAACTCAACCGGCGGGCACTTGGTCTTGGTTCGTGGTTTTACTTGGCAGGACGGCAGGGAGTATGTCATAGTCAACGATTCCGCTTCGGCAAAGGATTCCGAGGTGCGTCGGCTGTATCCCGCAGACCAGTTCGCCAGCGCGTGGGTGAAAAGAGTTATGTACGTCATCCGCCCGGACGAAAATGAGATAGCGGAGCCTTGCCTGCAACCTCATATCCAAGGAAATTTGGTCAAGGTAGGAGATGCGACCGATAACGGCTACCAGAAATACGAGATGCAGGTTGACGGCTCCCCAGTCGATCTGAGCACCAAGACCATGCGAAGCGCGGTTGTATCATTCAACGGTGAGAAGACGACTCCGCATAATCCGCGAGAAGCCGCTATGGCGGAATCCAACTATTTGTGGTTCAGGGCCAACAGCAAGTCGGGGAAATATACCTTCTGGTTCTTCGATATTAACAAGAATACGTACACGGCGGAAATTCAGTGGTAGGATAGGGTCTGTTGCGCTGAGCAGGGGGATTGAAATGCAGCGGCATGAAGAGCTTTCTTATTGTGGCATCTATTGTGGAGGCTGTAGAAACTACAAAGAAAACATGAATTGTATGGGATGCAGGTATGAAAAGGAACTCGTTAACGATTGTCCTACCCGTACCTGCTCAATTAGTAAAGGATTGCTTCATTGCGGTGAGTGTGAAGGCTTTCCATGTGGTGTGCTAGAGGGTTTTCACAGTGATGGGGTGCCACACCACGAAATAGCGTACCAAAACATGATTGGAATCAAAGAGAGAGGCATTGAAAAGTGGCTGCTGGAGCAGAAGAGACAGCATACATGCGATTGCGGCAGAAAGAAATTGTGGTTTGCCACCAAATGCAGCCACGAGGCTAATCACGAATAGAAAGGCGGGGCCCCACTATGACTAACGATAGGCTTACTAATCAATCCACGAACGAAGACGCGGGGTCATTGGCCCTTAAGGAACTCGAGCGCCGCCTAGCTGACATAGCCGCGAAAGCCGAGGCCAAGAAGAGTGTGACCAAGTGATTACGCTGCGGCTGAGGATCGCCCAGCGTGACCGCCTAATACACTGATAACCACTACTATCGCCTGCGTGAAGCCCCAAAACGTCCAGGACTCTTGCTCCACAGCAAGTATCCGTCGAAACGCTTTCCCTCCAGCAACAATTCGCGGCAACGCTTGTCCACGCACAAGTATCAGGAGCAATGCTTGCTCTGGAGCAAAGATACTTGAGGACTCTTGCGTGGCAGCAAGTATCCGAATTTGTGAAGTCCAAGGTGCCACGTGCTGACCGAATATGGTATAATCTGGTATGTGCCCCACCTGCGAGCAGACCGCTCGCGGATGACTGTTTGGCGTTGACTGAATCATCCGGGTTCGGAGGTGAGTCGCGTAGATTGGATGACGGATCTTGTCGAGCGTGAGTTGGCTTCCGATGGAAGGATTTCTGTGTTAGAACGTGCTTTGTACACCACAACAAGGTCGCTTACTCCCTCGACAATAACTCGACTGGCTGGACTGTGTGGCCTGTCGGTTGCTGTCGTATCGAGAGGGTGCGCCAGGCTGGTCGGAACCGGTTGGCTTACATTTGGGAAGAATGGAAGGGAGAAACGTCCGTTACCTGCTGCGCCCTCCCATGTACAGGTCAGGCAAGCGGACCTTTTGACAAGCTTGTACCCCATGCAGAAACACAAAGGCGAGTTTCTTATGAAGGCGCTCCTAGACGCGCACGTGCTGAGTCGCGTTTTCGTTGAAAACGCTAGGCCCGATTGGCTGGTCAACCCAACCACAAACGAACCGATGGAACTCGACCGTCTCTACCTTTGGCCGAGGGCGGACTCTCAGAAGTCAGGAGTGGTGGTCAGCCCGGCGGTCCCTGCCTCTTTTCCGACGGGCGACTCAGAATCGGAACGCGTGGCAAATTCCCAAGGACTCTACGATCCGAGATTAAAGGGTTCTGGACTTCATGGCTTTGAGTTCTACGGACCGCAGCACTTCGGCCCCACCAAACGGT
>DAIRWA010000198.1:0-939 GCA_036802545.1 Bacillota bacterium
AGCATAGGCAACAAACTGGAGAAGTTCCTTAGTACCAAGACGGTAGTCGGCGATCCTATCAACGTCGGCGAGGTAACTCTCGTTCCAATTCAGAACGCTTCATTTGGATTTGGTTCAGGTGGTGGTGAAGGCAAGAACGAAAAAGACTCGGGAGTCGGTGGAGGAGCAGGCGGAGGAGCTAGCCTTCGTCCAGTCGCCATCGTTGCGGTTATCGGGAGCGATGTTAGGGTTTTCACCATGGGCAAGAAGGGTGCTCTTGAAGGCCTTGTCGAGCTGATCCCTGACGCGCTATCCAAAGTCAATTTCGGAAAGCACAAGGAAGAGGCCAAGTCTGAAGGTGAGGAATGCTGTTCTTGCGAAGACAAGGACGACGAGTAGCATAGGACGGCGATGAATATTCCCCATAAGAGTCTGGAGGCGCGGCCCCCGGGGGAGGAGGGGGGCTGCGCCACGGTTACGTCAACCACTCCAAGATATGTTGACATAACACGTTCGGTTACTTATCTAGCGCTGACTTGTTTAGTGTCTAGTTAGTGCCAACCGGAAACTCGACTCTGGGGATGGACGGGCGGCGAATTCCAAAGAACCGGCTCGAAAGATCCAGTTCGTAAAGAGCCTGAGGCAGGAGTAACCTTGATCAAATTCTTTATCTCCCCTGGCATCTGAGGAAATTTCTTTTACAACCGCGATCCAAGACTGTCAAATTCTTTGCCTTAGATTCGGTCGTGGTCAGGCTATTCTGCTAATAACTCTCGGCGTCTTTACATATCATTGCATTATGTATACCCGATGGCTACATAATGCAGGTTATTTGGCCAAGAGCGGGGTTCTTCGGTAGTGTCTTTGCCTCGACTACTCCATCCGTGTAAAAGAATTTGTGTAGGTCGATTCCTCTCCACCGACACGGGACGTGAGCGGATTGTCACCGCGGCTTAGGTG
>DAIRWA010000198.1:949-3316 GCA_036802545.1 Bacillota bacterium
ATACACGGATGTACACGCGTGGATGTACATCCGTGTCGATATGTTCCTGCAGGCAATCCATGATCTGGCCTTCTCCTAGTCACGATTCCTCTCCACCGACACGGGACGTGAGCGGATTGTCACCGCGGCTTAGGTGGTGTAATATGGCCGTGCACAGAGCCGTGCACAATTCAGAACCGATGCTGGGGATTAGAGGGAATATGGATACGAGGACGTGATCAAGCGCAGGACGGGAAGGCCTCCGTACACAAGCCACGGATTTCCGTGGAATCTACATACGGGGACACGATCGACTGCAGGACGGCATCGAACTTCTGGCGGCTCTAGAAGGAAAGCCGGGGCCTCATCCGTACACAGGCCACTGGTTTTCCGAGGGAATCTACATACGAGGACGTGATCATGTGCAGAACAGGAACATTCGCCAATCCGGCAAGACAGAAGGGCGAAGATACTCGCTCTTGGGAGTTGACGGCGCGCTATCGTTGACCCAATCGGAGAACGCCGACCTCTTCGCCAAGTACGTCAATCCTGGGCTTAGGACGCTGCTCTCCATAGTCGGGTTCGACCGCGCCTTCGTCAAGGCTCAAGGGATAGAGGTTTTCGATGAGGAAGGCAAGCGGTACTACGACTTCCTGGGTGGTTACGGGTCTCTGCCTTTTGGCCATGGTCCCAAGGATATTCTGAATGCTGTGGACAAGGCGAACGTCCGGCCGAACTTGCTGCAGGCCCATATACCTGCGCTGCAGTCGGCTTTGGCTCATGACCTGGCTGAGATAACTCCCGGCGATCTGGAGATCACCTTTTTCTCAAACAGCGGGACCGAGGCTGTGGAATCCGGGCTCAAGCTGGCAAGGGGCGCTCAAGGCGACGGGGTGTTCGTCTACTGCGAAGGGGCTTTCCATGGAAAGACGCTTGGAGCCCTGTCAGTTGGAGGCAGAGAGAAGTACAAGAAGCCATTCATGCCTCTCCTAGCGGGCACCATCGAGATCCCCTTCGGTGACGCTGATGCTCTAGAGCGGGCGCTGAAATCAAACAGAGTCGTCGCGTTCATCGTCGAGCCGGTACAAGGTGAAGGCGGAGTCATCCTTCCGCCCGAAGGCTATCTGCAAGAGGCTCGTGAACTGACAAGCCGATATGGCGCTCTTCTTATCTTAGACGAGGTTCAGACCGGATTTGGGCGGACGGGGAAGATGTTTGCTTGCGAGCACGAAGGCATCGCCCCGGATATCCTGTGTCTCGCGAAAGCTCTCGGGGGCGGCGTGATGCCCATTGGCGCGACCATGGCCACCAGGAAAGTCTGGGAAAAGGCTTATGGGGGTCTATCCAGAGCCGTACTGCATACTTCGACCTTCGGCGGAGGCGGCAGAGCATGTGCCGCGGGGCTTGCTACCATCGAAAAGCTGGTGGGCGAGAATCTTTCCGCTCACGCCGAGGAAATGGGGGCTTACCTGCAGCAAGGCTTGAAGACATTGCAGTCTGCTTTCAAGACCATCGAAGAGGTACGGGGAAAGGGCCTTCTCATTGGAATCGAGTTCAAGAAGCCCGTGAGCGGGCTACTGGATGTTCTGACCGCCGGGACTATCAACAAAGTGTCCGAGGAATACTACGCGTCGCTTGTGGCCGGGCAGTTGATGAAGAAGCACGATATTATCACGGCATATACTCTCAACAACCCTAACGTGATGCGACTTGAGCCGCCCCTCATCGTTCAGAAAGAGCACTTGGACTACGCCCTCAACGCGCTAGAGGATGTTCTTGCTGGAAACAAGGGGTTTTTCAGTATGGCTGCGGGCGCTTTGAGGCGGTAGAGCCCGGCCTGATGGGACTCCGGGTAGGCCGGCGACTTGTAAAGTCGGCTGTAGGGCAAAGCCGAACATGGGAAGCCCCCAGACCACCGTTTCCCCTTGCTGTCCGTTCCTTGTGTAGAGCGCGGGGGAGGCTGTTGTGGCCTATAAGGCGCAGTCCCGGTGAAGAGAGAGGGGTATTTGCAGCGTCTGGGCCTTCACTGCGCCCGTTACAGCATTCCCGGCGAGAAGAGAGGGATTTTCATCTCCTAAAGGGAAGGGTAAACCAGTATCATCTCGTTTCGCCTGACTACCCAACCGAAAGGAGGAAGGCGCCGGACCTCCTCGCCTAGGCGGTCAACCTAGCGGTCAGAAGAGCCCCCTGGTAGTACTTAGGCCCGCGGTTTGCAGTTCCATCGTCTGAGGCGCCAAGAGGACAGCAAGTGGGCAGGCCGAGGAAGGGCGCCGATCAAAAGTGGCCGTATCTCCGTCTGAATATCTAGGTTTTAAGCCCGGTGACGATAGAAAGCTTGCCAGTTGGGATGAGATCACCGGCTATTTCCGGGAACTTACCAAGAACAGC
>DAIRWA010000198.1:3326-3512 GCA_036802545.1 Bacillota bacterium
GTTTGACATGGGCCAATCCACTGAGGGTAGGCCCTTTTACTACATCTGCGTATCGTCCCCGGACAATCTTAGGGATCTTGACGAGTACAAGACGATCCAGGGAAGACTCGCTGATCCTCGTTCTTTGACCCGCGATGAGGCCCAAGAACTGACCGAGAAGGGCAAGACCATCGTCTTGATATCTTG
>DAIRWA010000199.1:0-3489 GCA_036802545.1 Bacillota bacterium
GCGGCTGACTCTGAGAAAGGTGCGGCCTCCGGTACCCCGGAAGACACAGTCGCTGACCCCCAGGAAGACGCGGCCGAAGCTGACCCCGACTCTGCTGATGAAGACGCCCTGCCAAAGTCAGCCAAGTTTTCCGTGACCGTCAAGGAAACCTACCAGAAGCATATCCCAGATGATGAAGAAGTCTTGAAGAACATGAACAAGGCCACCCTGGAAGAGGCAAAGGCGGAACTCCGCCAGCGCATCATGGCCATAAAGGTAGATAGGGCGCGCAAGCAGTTTACCGATAAGGTCGAAGACGCCGTTATCGAGAAGGCTGCCATGGATATCCCCCGGGTCATGATACTGAGGAGGGCCGAGGATATCTTGCGCCGGTTTGATGACAGGCTTAAAGAGGCCGGCACAGACCTTGGCAACTACTTGGCTTCGTCGGGCCGCTCGGTTGACGAACTTCGGGAAGAGGTCGAGAACCAAGCCAGAGCTGAAGTGCGTCGAGATTTGGCTCTTGATGCTTTGGCCGAAAAAGAGCAGATTCAGGTGCCTCAACAGACAATCGATAGAGTAGTGGAGGCTCTCGCCAAAGAAGCTGGCCGCGAAGTAGGAACAATTAGGACGACGCTCCAGCTCCGCGGTGCGATGGCGAGTATCGAACAGGATTTGGCAAGAGTCGAAGCGGTACGCAAGCTCGCGGTTGAAGCTGCTTTGAGGGCAGGTACGCCTCTCCCGGCCGAAGAAGTTGAGATGACAGAAGGAGCCGAATCGGAGACTACTCAGGACGAACTATCAGCTCCCGCCGAGGGTGCGGCCGACGGTCTCGCCGAAGCAGAATCAATGTTAGGCACTGAAGAGGCTACCGATGCCTCAGACCCTGTTCAGGCCAAGGAAACTGCTGCCGAGTCTAAGAACGCCACCGCCGACGAGGAGAAGGCAGAAGAGCCAAAGCAGTAGGCTTTATCAAATGATATAATGTGAGTGGGAGATTTTCGGGCAGTAGGCCCGGAGAAGATAATCACTAATACCATTGCGAGAAACGGAGGTCAAGATATGAGTTACCTAGTACCAATGGTTGTGGAGCAGACTGGGAGAGGCGAACGGGCATACGATATATACTCCCGGCTTCTAAAAGACCGGATAGTGTTTGTCGGGGCTCCTATCGACGATCAGATGGCAAACCTTGTTATCGCCCAGCTTCTGTTTCTGCAAGCGGAGGATCCTGATAAAGAGGTTTCAATTTACGTGAACTCTCCCGGGGGGTCAGTTTCCGCCGGGTTGGCGATTTACGATACTATGCAGCACATCAAGCCTCCTGTCTCGACCATTTGCGTCGGGCTGGCGGCCAGCATAGCGGCTGTTATCCTTGCGGGCGGCACCAAGGGCAGGAGGTATTGCCTGCCAAACGCCAAGACCCTTATCCATCAGCCTCTTGGCGGAGCTCAGGGTCAGGCCACGGAAATCGAGATAGCTGCCCGGGAGATCCTGCGCACTAAGGACTTGATCAACAAAATACTGGCTAAGCACACGGGGCAACCTTTGGAGAGGATCGCCAAGGACACCGAGCGAGACTTTTGGATGGACCCTGAGGAGTCAAAGGCTTACGGACTGGTGGATGATATCCTCCATCCCGGGCCCAAAGCGCTGAAATAGCCGAGGTGAAAGGATGTTCAAAATCGAGGAACAAAAGGGACCAAAGTGCTCGTTTTGCGGTAAATACCAGGACCAGGTCAGAAGGCTGATCGCGGGCCCAGGTGTCTACATTTGCGATGAGTGCATTGAGCTCTGCAACGAGATTATAGCCGAGGAGCTCGACGACGAGTCGGAGCAGAACTTGAAGGATGTCCCCAAGCCTAAGGACATCAAGGAGTTCCTCGATCAGTATGTTATCGGCCAAGAGCGCGCCAAGAAGACCCTGTCGGTGGCCGTGTACAACCACTACAAGAGGGTTGGTCGCAAGGCCAAGCAGGACGACGTAGAGATACAGAAAGCCAACATAGTGATGCTTGGTCCGACCGGTAGCGGCAAGACGTACTTGGCTCAATCGCTGGCGAAGTTTTTGAACGTCCCGTTTGCCATTGCGGACGCTACGACGCTGACCGAGGCCGGCTATGTCGGCGAGGATGTGGAAAACATCCTGCTGAGGCTGGTGCAGGCGGCTGATTACGATATCGAGAAAGCCGAGCGGGGTATCGTCTACATCGACGAGATCGACAAGATCGCCCGGAAGTCCGAGAATCCTTCAATAACGAGGGATGTATCGGGCGAGGGAGTCCAGCAGGCTCTCTTGAAGATACTTGAGGGTACGACAGCGAACGTGCCTCCTCTGGGCGGCCGGAAGCATCCTCACCAGGAGTTCATCCAGGTGGACACCACGGATATCCTGTTTATCTGCGGCGGCGCTTTCGAGGGGGTCGATAAGATCATCCAAAACCGAATCGGCCAGAAAGTGATGGGGTTCCGATCCGAAGCTCGCTCGAGGGTCAGTGACAACGTTGGGGAGATCTTGTCTCAGATCCTTCCTCAAGACCTCCTGAAATTTGGGATGATCCCCGAGTTCGTAGGCAGGGTGCCGGTGACGGTCACCTTGGATGCCTTAAGCGAAGACGATCTGGTGAAGATACTCGTCGAGCCCAAGAACGCTCTTGTGAAACAGTATCAGAGGATCTTCGCGCTAGACGGCGTTGCTTTGGAGTTTCAGGAAGACGCCATTCGGGCGGTTGCTCGGGAGGCCGTGAGCCGGAACACCGGCGCACGCGGGCTTAGGTCCGTCCTTGAAGACAGGATGCTAGAAGTCATGTACGACCTGCCTTCCAGGACCGATGTAACCAAGTGCGTCGTGACCAAGGAGGTAGTCCTTAAGGGCTCCGTTCCCGTTCTGGTCACCGCGGAACGAAAGCAGCAGAGAAAGAAGGAAGAGACAGCCTAGCTAGACTAGGGAAGCCGGTTCGGGCCAGATTACTGGGACTAAAGGCTACAATCCCGCAAGATACTTGCTCACCCGCAAGTGTTTTGCGGGATGCTTTCTTACCAGCAAGGATTTGGCCGAAAGCTTGCCCTGCAGCAAGGATCGAGCTGAAAGCTTGCGCCACGGCAAGAATCGGCGTTGATGCTTGCACCATAGAAAGAGTTTTGGTGGACCCTTGCACCCACGCAACAATCACGCTAAACCCTTGCTCCACGAAATTACCCGCGATTTAGGTAAATAATCGCCCTCCAAAACGTCAACCCTAAACTAGTCAAGGGTGGGTAGGTTGGATCCGCCACACGCAGACAGGCGAGGGTGAAGCGCACGTTGATTGACTCGTCCATACTCATCTACATACAGCTGTTCTTATCCATCGTCATGGGCATGTACTTTTGGAACTTGCTCAGGACGCAGGAGAGCCAGAAGGTGGCTGTTAGCAAGGAATCCAAGAAGGAAATGGAACGCCTCAAAGCGATGCGGGATGTCCGCTTGACGGAGCCTTTGAGGCGTTCCATTTCCTTCTTGGATTCCTT
>DAIRWA010000200.1:0-3479 GCA_036802545.1 Bacillota bacterium
GCTGGATATCACGTCCATGAACCGCATAATCAGAGAGTCGATCGCCTTCCCATAATAGCCGGCCGCAGCTCCAAGCAGACCACCGATAACGGCCGCAATAGAAGTAGAGACTATACCAATGGTTAAAGACACCCTCGAACCGTAGATAATCCGGGCAAACACGTCTCTTCCGAACTCATCGGTCCCGAAAATGTGCGGTCCGCCCCCCCAGCTAGGCCAGAGAAACAGGCTGTCCTTGTTTGTTTTGGTGACTGACTCCGGACTGGCAAATACCCCGGCAAAAACGGCCAACACGACGAAGGCGGTCAAGACCGCAAGGCCAAGCAGAGCCGTCTTGCTCTTCTTGAACCGGTGCCAGACCATTGCTAACTGGGATTGCTTCCTTCTTCTTGTGGGCTTCGCAGCTTCTACTTGCGTCATGCGGTTTTCACCTTCACTTTCCGCTTTCCGGCGTCGGAGTACTTTGCCTTCACTCTGGGATCAAGCATGGCGTACACGATGTCGACCAACACCATGACCAGGCAGAAAGTAAGAGAAAAGAGAATGACGATGGCCATGACTTGAGGTATGTCTTTCTTGTTGATGCTGCTCACCAAGATATTGCCGATCCCGGGGATAGAGAACACGTTCTCGATGACCACTGAACCGCCCAACGAATAGGCGAAGTTGATGCCGACTACAGTGACTACGGGGAGGAGAGCGTTTCTCAAGGCGTGATTCAGGATGACAGCTTTCTCAGCCGCGCCCTTTGCTCTGGCCGTACGAACATAGTCCTGACGAATGCAGTCAAGCATGGTTGAACGGGTTATCTTAAGAAGGCCGCTCGCGCCGGGCAATACCATGGTCAGAAACGGCAAAACGTAGTGGGCCGGAGTGGACAGTCCCGCGGTTGGCAAGAGGCCCAGCGTGACGCCAAACACGAGCATAAGCATTAGCCCTAGCCAAAAGCCCGGGACCGAACCCATCGTCATAGCGAAAATAGTGGCGATGAAGTCAGTAGTAGAGTACTGCTTAACGGCGGCGAGAATCCCCAAGGGGATCCCTATTAGAGCCTGCCCCATGATGGCCAAGAAAGACAGACGAAGTGTCGTTGGAAACCTTGCCTCAATCTCGACGAATACTGATTTCCGGGTGCGCCAAGACTGCCCGAAATCGAATCGAGTTATGGCATTCCAAAGATAGTCTCCCAAGCGGGTCATAAACGGTTGATCGAGTCCAAACTCCTTATTCAGCGCGTCAACCGCGGACTGCGGGGCGCTGGACCCCAGTATCTGCCTTCCCGGATCGCCGGGCGTGACGGACATAATGGTAAAAACCACTATGATAACGGCCAACATCGTGGGGACTATCATGAGAAGCCTCTTTAGAACGTACCGATGCATGCAGATTCACCTTCTTTCCGGGGGCGAGTCAAATAGGCCTCCAGCAGGCGGAAGGTTCCTTCCACCGCTCTCAAATTAGTGCGCTCGTAACTGTGAGAAGCGTAGACGCCGGGTCCAATCAAGCCATGCCGGACGTCATTGCCCGCGATGAGCGCCGTAACCACGTCAGAAATGTAGCCTGAATAACAATCAATGGCGTAATCGATGCCGTTTTGGTTGCAGAGCGAGGATAGGGCGGTAATCATCTCATAGTTGTAGGGCCCATAGTTGTCGCGAGCAACAATAGAGACCTTGGTTTCACTTCCATCAAGGTTCTTGCCCACACAGCCCATATCCAGGCCAAGTATCTCTGTCACGTCTGAAGGTATCCCGGGACCGCCGCCGTGCAGTACCTCTTCGTATACCGAGAAGGAGACGTACACTTTTCGACGAAGTTCGACGTTACGCTCCCTCACAAACTTGGAGAAGGCCAGCAATATGGCCACGCCGATCTTGTCATCCAGGAACCTTGATTTGATGAACCCGTCGGTGGAGACCTCAAAACGGGGATGAATGGCTACGAAGTCACCGTTTCTTATCCCGAGTTTAAGGACATCCTCCTTGGACGGTACAAGTTTATCGAGCACCAGTTCCAGATTATCCTCGAAAGTGCGAAGGACGTTGTAGTTGCGGTTCCCATGGGTAGAGGCGTTCTCCAGGAGAATTGTCCCTTCATAGGTCCCGTTAAAACGCGTAAAGACGGTTACGGTTTCGGTCTCAATATTGTTGGGGTTGAGTCCCCCCACCGGTACGATCATCATCCGGCCATTCGGTTTGATGTGCTTTATCTGCGCTCCGAGGGTATCCGCGTGGGCCATCAGCATGACGGGGTCTCCTTCACCCCCGAGGCAATACCTTAGCCCCCCCTTTTGGAGGGATTGCGGCTCGCAGCCGATTGCTCTGATCTCCTGTAAGAGGTGCTCTTCCACCTCTTTGAAAAAACCCGACGGACTTGGGATGGCAATCAGTCTCTCAAGTTCGGCTAAAAGGTACCCTTCATACCGCTCGTACATGAACATCGCTCCTTCGCTTCTCGGGTGCCGAAGGTATTACCCGCCCGCACCGTAAGCGCGGGCGGGTAACAGTCAGTCTATGTTATTTCCAGGAACAGTCGTAGAAGTAGAAAGCGCCCGGCGCGTACAGCGTCACGTTCAGGTCGCTTGTGCAGGCCAAAAGCGTCGACTTGGAGTACAGCATGCACCAGCCGGCGTCTTCTTGCACTAGCTCGTTAAGCTCCTGATAGTAGGCCAACCGCTCGGCCTCGTCGGTAGCGGAACGTCCGAGCTCAAACAGCTCGTCGATCCTGGGATTGCTGACTCTGGGCAGGTTGAAGGCGTCGATGGCATCCGAGTCAAACAGGATGCTGTAAGCGTCCATATCCCACGCCACGCCATTGTAGACGACCAAGCCCATAACACCGACGTCGTAGTTGCCCTTGCAGGCAGCGTCGATGAAGCTGATGTCGGTCACTTCGATATCAGCGTTCAGACCAATGGCAGCTAGGTTCTCTTGGAAAATCGGAGCTATCTTCTCGCCGAAAGCGGTGGCGCCGATTGTCCCGATGTCCATGGGAGTGGTGATACCGGCCTCAACCAAGAGCTGTTTGGCCTTTTCGACATCATACTCGTACGTCTTGGCGTTCTCAGAATACCCAAACATCATGGGGCTTACGATGTTGGAAGTCGGCTCGCCTAGTCCATTGACGGCGACTTCCATCATGAACTCCCGGTCAACAGCGTAGTTGATTGCCTGGCGGACCAGCGGGTTGTCAAAGGGCGCCTTGTCCGTGTTGAAGTGAAGGGTGGTGATGTGAGGCGACGGGCACTCCAAGACGGTAATGCTGTCCATCGCCATGAACTTCTCGTAGTTCGCGGATGCCAGGTCGCCGAGGTTGATCTCTCCGGTTTCAAGCGCGACCGCGGCAGCCGTGGTATCGCTCATGATCATCATCTCGACGTCCTTGATGGCCGCCTCACCGCGATAGTAATCCGGGAAAGCCTTCAACGTGATTGAGCTTCCTGTCTGGTGATCCATGAACTGATAGGCACCGCAACCGAT
>DAIRWA010000201.1:0-3463 GCA_036802545.1 Bacillota bacterium
CTTCGCTCCCTGCCGGCTTACCTGAGCCATCCACGTCATACCCTCCATACCTGCCACCTCCGTTACTTCAACTTCACTCTTTCGGAGCTCCCAGGTTCGTCACGGCTGAATGCTGGTCAAAAGCCCCCTAAACGAGTCCTCGACGGTGACAGCGTCGCCTGCGTTCGGACCTTTCCACACCACTTCATCATAAACGTAGGCGAAGCTCACCCCTAGTGGACTCAGGGTCTGTGAAATGTTTACGTGTAAGGTTTTCCCAGGATCGCCCAAGCCGTCAACGGTGAGGAACAACTCCATCTTGTCTTTGCCCCGTTCCAGTTGTTTGTCTCCCTCATACCGCCCAGATACGGGGTTGTATACGCATGGCACCTGCCAATTGACGTCATAGTCGCCATTCTCAAGACAGGGTCCTATCAAGAGACCTTCGTTCGTCTTAGCGATCCGCACTGCCGGGTAGCGCAAATCGGTGAAACTCCAGCCGTCCATCCTCTTTCCGGAGCTCGGACCTACATATATCCCGGTTTTCACCTCTGTGTCTTGGCTTGCGACGATAACCGTAGTCGGGATAGACAGTTCAAAGTCAACCGTCATATCAAGGTCCATCATCCCTGAATCGCCTTGAGGTTTCCAGAAGGTCAGTTTGGTGGGACAGCCTGCCTTTATGTAGGCGTACAAATTGCAGGTAAAGACGGCGTTTGACCTCTCGTGCCGCTCACCGCAAATCCACTCCCTCTGAATCGTTTCATCGCTTAGCGGGGATAGTTCGAGGTGCATTCCAGCTAGTGATGACGATGGAAAGAACTTTCCTGCCAGCAGGGTCTTGTCCTGCACTTCGAAACTAATCAACTCGTTTAGGAGCGGCCAGAGTTCCAACACCGCCTGGTACGTCTGCTCCCTGAGCTCAAGCAACGCTTTCTGGCTCATCGCCTTCATAATCGGCTTCAGGAATTCCTTCATGCGCTCCCGGTAGGAGGCCTTGTATTGGGATTCTTCCGACACTGTCGGCCACTGCCAATCGTCAGCCATGGTGGAGGCCCCGAAAGAACCCGCAGGTTGAGTTCCGAGATATCTCAGTATCTCGTTGCCGTCAGTGTTCCAAAACACGTCGAGATAGCTTTCTAATAGGCGCAGAAGCGCGTCCCTAATCTTGCGGGGATCGTCCTTGTACTTCTGCTGTATGCTATCGAAGGCTTCCGCCCAGCCGCGTTCTCCGCACATGACAACGGTACGCCCACTCTTCAGATAGTCGGCATCGTAACCCGGATAGCTTGAGTCTATGCATTCCTTGAAGTAAACGCAGGAGTCTATATCCGACACATACATAATGCTGGCCGATTCGCTGAAGTTCCTGTACGCGACATAGCGGTAATCATTGTCTGTGATGTACTCATAACCTAGCGTCCCAACGTCGTACCCTAATCCGACTGCCCATACACCGGCGGCCGCCACAGCAAGTTCCGGCGCGGCAAACGCGGAGGCTGACGCTGCGAGAGCCATTTCGGTTAGGTTGACCGCATTGTCTAGGATGATGTCCTCTGTCGCGACGTCGTTGTACCATTGGTACGCAATCTTTGCCCAGCGGCCCATCCAGCTTCTTGTATGTTTCTTCAGAAGCGGCCAGAAGATAGTAACTCGTACCTGATGTCCCGTGGTTCAGCACCTCAAGCATATTTGATGTGGCGTCTCGTACCGGAACCGCTCGCGTATCAATGAATTTCTGGAATATGCTTTCGTCCACATAGGCCATGCCTCTATCAATCGCGTTTCCGGTTGTGTACACAGGGGTGGTCGGGCCTCTATATGGGCCCGAATAGCGAAACAGCGAGATAGCGCCCTCCGGATCCTTCGCCTCAACATCCTGAAAGACGGCAAATGTAGAGAAGTGATTGGTTAGCAGTGTGACTGTGTTCCTGTCAGCGTTCACCCAGCTGGGAACCAGACTCCAACCCTTCGTTGCCCTGTCAAAGTACTGCACGAAGACGTTATTAGCTTCCCATACATCGTTTTCGACCACGGGCTCATAGGCCATTTCGATCATGACGGGCAGGAGGAACTCGGATATTCCCTCCAACGTGAAGTCATACGGTTGGACAGCAATCTCATTCTCGATATCGACCTTTGCCGATAGCCTCTTCACCGTTAAGACTCTCTCTTCTTCAAGGTTATAGGCGCCAAACTTGACCGTGACGCCATTCATCGTTACTTCCGGCTGCTCGGGCGATACAGTCGCGTTTTCTCCCGGTACGTTCAAGTCAGCTTCCGAGACCTGAAGACCAGTGAGCTCTGATTGAGTATAACCCGTTGACGCGCTAGGAGCCGCCGGGTGGTTTGGGGATCCACCATTCGGCTTTTCTTCCGGCCACGGCAACCACCGTCCTACAAACGAGAAGAACACCACCAAAGCCAAAAGCGCGACGATGGTTCCCAAAGCGCCACGTTTTTTCTTACTGGTCGCGCCGGTGGGAGGAGAGATCGGCACCGGCCGCCCTGTGACGGGTGCTGTCTTGGCCCGCGGCGGAGTATTCGTTGTCCTTAGAGAAGGGGCGCTACGTGCGGGATCTGCATCGCGCTTCTGTTCCGCCCCGCACATCCGACAGAATCTCGCCTCTTCGGATATCTGTTCCCCACACTTCTTGCACTTGGCGCTCATCGCACGCCCTCCACTCCAAGACTGTCTTTATCTGTACCGGGGCGATTTTTCGTCAGTCAGGTTTTCTTTCAAACACCGCTTCCCTGTCTTCCGCACGGAGTACTATCCTGTCTTTTTCCGTCAGGCAGACTATCTTCGCGAAAGTGTCCTTTCCGTCGTGTAGATAAAACGCTTCGGCTTCGTCGTAAGAGACCATCTCATTTCCCAAGATAAAGACATACCCATAGGTCCGCTCGTTGTCTCTTCCCTCTAGAACCCACAAAGCGGCTTCGTCTAGGGACACAAGAACTTGGCTCTCAGGTAGAAAAAACAATCGACCGGCCGGGCCGGCAAAGGTGCCGAGCAACTCCCCGACGCTTTCTTCGTCTCCGTCGGTCTCAGGTCCGCAGCAGGCAAGTACAACCGTGGCTAGTACCACGAATACCGCTACAATTGCCTTCAGCAAGAGCCTCTTAGTCATGGCGCTGTCTCTCCATGTTTATCAAGTAGATCAAGACTCCCCCGGCAGAAATTAAGACCAGCTGCCCCGGTCCCAGCCCGGTGTCACGGTCCGGGAAGTTGATGTATGGAAACGCACCAAGGTACCGCACCCGCGTAGTGGAAGCGCCGTCGGCCTTAAGGTGGACTGAGTCGCCAATTCTCTTCGCGAACCCGTCGATGGTCTTCCCATTCGGCAGAGTAAACGTGTAGGCGATGTCGTAGTTGTATCTACCGGGCTTGCCATCGGTGCGTTCGCCGCCTACGCGCCTTACTGAGGTGATTATGGCGGTTGTCGTTTCACCGACAAGACCAAGTACTATCTGGGTTACGCCC
>DAIRWA010000202.1:0-1951 GCA_036802545.1 Bacillota bacterium
CTATCGCAGCCACCGGTCCGGGAAGCGCCAACCCCATCGGTGGGACCTTCATGGCGGTAAAGACCTTCGGCCACAGAGTGGACGATATGATCGTGAGAGACCCGCTGGCGATGAAAATCGCCTTTGGAGAGAATCCGAAGAGGGTTTACAACTCCAAGAACAAGACCCCTATGACCAGGATGGGAACCGCCGCGATTCTCCGAGAAGCTCTCGGCAAGACCGTGAGATACAAGGAGCAGATCGACCGCGCCGGTGACGATGCGTCCAAGTTGCCCGCCTATGACGCGAAGATGGAAGCCTTCCTCCCCGTAGTCAGGGGCGAGATTCCCTTGAAAGCCCACGCTCACAGGGCAGATGATATCTTTACCGCCCTTCGCATCGCAAAAGAATTTGGACTGGACCTGACCCTGGACCACTGCACCGACGGCCACCTTATTGCGGAAGACCTGGCCAAGCTGGGAGCCAAGGTTATCATCGGTCCGTCATTTGGGCACAAGTCCAAATTCGAACTCGCCAACAAGACCTTCGAGACTCCGGGAATCCTGGCAAGGGCAGGCGTCAAGGTAGCCATCATGACGGACTCTCCGGTGGTTCCGCTAGCTACTCTGCCCCTCATGGCAGGAATGGCCGTTCAGGCCGGGATGGAAAAAGAAGATGCGCTCAAAGCAATCACGTTGAACGCTGCGGAAATCCTAGGCATCCAAGACAGAGTTGGAAGCCTGACCCCCGGGAAAGACGCCGACTTGTCAATCTACGATGGGGATCCGATGGAGATCACGGGCAAAGCGTGGATGGTACTCATAGATGGGCAGGTAGTATACAAGAAGTAGAACTGAGACTCGGCATCCGCCGGGCCCGATCGCACTCTGAGCGAATCCGGTGCTAAAGATACGCCGGTACTAACCGTTAGTGTCTTAGATTAACATTATGTGCCGGCCCTTACCATTTACCGGAATGACCAAGTATCACATGCGGCAGCCCGTTCGCTGAGCGGGTTGCCCGTCATTTTTGTGTTATCCTTGTGTTATCCTTATGGATGATGGCTGGTGATGAGCGGTAGTCGGTTTGACACGTCGATGGGCGCTCGCGTGGCGTTCGTACGAGCATCTGCCAAATCTTAACGGCAAGCGTCCGTCAGGCCTTGGCTAAGAATGCTCACAAGATCTCGCCGGGTATGAGACGTCATCACCACTGTATTTGGCGGCAACCAGGAAGAGGTGTTCAAAATAAGGTGCGATCTACACTTACACACTAACCACTCCAGCGATTCGAGAGAACTCCTCGAGAACTACTGCAAACGAGCCATCGCCTTAGGAGTGGACTGTCTGTGCTTCACCGAGCATGCGGACCACAATCCCAAAGACCCTGGGTTTGGCTTCTACGACGCGGGAGCCTTCTTTGAAGAATTGCGCATAGCGAGACAAACCTACGGCGGAAAGCTGAAGCTGCTGGCAGGCATCGAGTTCTCCGAACCCCATCTCTACAAAGCCGGGTTAGAATCCTACGCGAAATTGCCGTATGACTTCATACTCGGTAGCATCCACTTCTGGGGGGACGACATGTTCCCCAGCGAGATGATCCGGGGAGGCATCCCCGCTGAGAAGTGCTTCGAGACGTACTGGCCGGAAGTCCTCAAGTCCGTCAGAAGCGGCGGATTTGACTGTGTGGGCCACCTCGACTTTCCTAAGAGATATTATCGCGAGCTGATCTATGACAGGGAGTTGTTGGCCGAGATCTGCACTGAAATGGTCAAGAGCGATATCATCCTTGAGGTGAATACCTCATCCTTGCGAGCAGGACTCGATGAAGCCATGCCCAATGCCGACATGCTTGGGATATACAAGAAGTGCGGCGGACGTTACTTCACTATGGGATCTGACGCCCACTCAGCTAAAGACCTGTACACCTTCGTCGATCAAGCGAGGAAGGTGCCGCTGGAGTTGGGCCTCGA
>DAIRWA010000202.1:1961-3459 GCA_036802545.1 Bacillota bacterium
CCGTGAGATGCTAAAGGCGTGATGGAAATACCACCACTACAAGCCGCAAAGAGAATGACACCTGCCTCCAACAAGTAGTCCCAAAGATTATTGTCGGAAACGAATATCTATTAACTGTTAGCAGGATTCATTATCCCTTAGAGCGAATTACTCTCTTGTTTCTAGATCTTTTATTCTCTTAAGGAGGTGCAGAGAGTGTGTTAGTAGAGGGTCGATTTGCAGGACTAGTGTTCGTCATCATCGTCATAGGAAGCATGCTGTACGGAATCACCAAAGCCAAGAGTAAATTGCCCAGCATCCGACGAATCGCCGGTTTGGAGGCGATTACGGAAGCTGTAGGACGGGCGACTGAAATGGGTAAACCGGTCTTTTGTACTCCGGGCTGGGCGGACATTACCAGCAGCAGTGCAGGAGCCACTCTTGCCGCGCTCGACATCATCGGGCACGTCGCAAGAATGACCGCGCGGTACGACACTCGGATTGTAGTCGCGGTATCTTTCCCTAACGTACTTCCGCTGGCTGAAGAAGCTGTTCAGCAGGCCTATCTGCTGGAGGCGAAGATCGACAAGTATGATCAAGACATGGTTCGGTTCACGTCCTCTGAGCAGTACGCTTACGCCGCAGCAGTCCTCGGAATGATTCAGCGAGAGAAACCGGCTACATGCATATTCGTCGGCCATTTTGCATCAGAAGCCGTCGACTTCGCCGAGGCCGCCGTCGCGGTTGGCGCCATAGGCATCGCCGGAACTACCAGCACTTATCAGTTGCCGTTCTTTGCAGCTGCTTGCGACTACACTCTAATCGGAGAAGAGCTTCTGACCGCAGGAGCCTACATCTCACAAGACTCGGCTAGGCTAGGCAGTGTCCACGGGCAGGATCTGGCCAAGTTGATCGTCTTCGTTGTGGTTGTGGCGGGGTCACTACTCAACACTTTCGGCAGTACCGCTATTGTCGATCTCCTGAAGAAATAAGGCAGAAAGGAGTGATCTATAGATGAAGCGTGAAGTACCCATACTCTTGGCAAGCATCGTAGGGCTTATTCAGATCATCAATTACTTCTTCGACATCTCGGCCATCGACGCAGTGGCGGTGGAACTGCAAAACTGGGTTATCATCGTTTCCGCGCTCGCTTTGGCCCTTGCTGCAATCAACCTGGCGTTAAACCACACCAAAAGGATCTCATCCAAGAGACCCGGCACGGTTGACAGTGTTCTGTTGCTCGTCACCATGGTGTTCACGGCGCTGGCCGGGATTTTCGGCGGGATGGATACCGGCGGCTTCAAGTTTGTATTCGATGCGATTATCGACCCTGCTGCCTCGGCGTTCTACGCGATGGCAGCGTTCCACGTGGCATCGGCTGCATACCGAGCTTTCCGCGCCCATAACGCCCAGGCGGCGGCCCTTCTTATAACGGGTATTTTGTTTATGCTCGCTAAGGCGCCTATCGGCGAAGTTTGGTTCCCCGGGTTGCCCAAGGTCACCAACTGGATTATGTCGG
>DAIRWA010000203.1:0-3448 GCA_036802545.1 Bacillota bacterium
TTCCCGGACCCAGCGATATCAAGGCGATGAAGAAGGGCACTTTTCTGGAAAACGCAAAGAAAGAGATGAACACCCGCGGCTACAAGTCTTACGGCGGCGGCGCGTACTTGGAGTGCGAAGTCTATTACAGTATTGAAGAGCAGGAATGGAAGGTTCGCCTCCTGACGGGTGATGTTTACCTGGGCGGCGGAGGCGGTTATCAAAGGCACTATAACGGCTGGGTGGCGTTTGTGCCGGTCACCGCAACCTTCAAGACAAGCCTGACAGCGGAGTTGGGGCTTACAATACTGCGAAGCCCGGTCTGCGATTTTACCGCGTATATCCCCCGGCTACGCCCGGTGTTTAGCATCTATGGCTTTGGCGGTTTCGGTCGTGACTACGAGGTTGTCGCACTGAAGGCGGGGGTCTACGGTTACGCTGAGCACGAGCAGCTCTATCTCTGGTATAGCGATAGCGATGGCCAAAAGGCTGACGGCCAGCGCCTGAAGATCTCAGGGGAGGTCGGCGTTGAGTACGCGATCAAGCTGCTTTTTGCGGAGCTGAAGGGGAAGTACGTGCTGACGCGCGCCTCAAAGAGTTGGAAATACAACGACTTCGACTACATAAACAACAAGATACCCACAGGGCTTCGTTTCGCATCCCTGTTTTCATTGGATGATAGCGAAGGCGACTACATGCTGGTCCTTGTCCCACTGGAGGAGAGCGTCTCTTACGAGGACCGTTCCTACTTGGAGAACTACGATCGCTCCTGGGGCTTCACGTCCTCAGGCTCCACCTCCTCTGGCGCGAGGCTTTCTGCCCTGTCTTCAGGAGCGGAACTGACGGATATCTGGACAAACGCCTATCCTTACGCCGCTCCCTCTGTCTCCGACGATGGCGAGCTTATGGCCTATCTCTCTGATATGGACAGCGAGGAACTCCGGGACACCGCGGCTTGCTTTGCCATCAAGGATGGGACCGGCGCTTTCCCTGAGGGAAGTGAGATAGCTCCATCCGATTACCCCGACAGCGGTCTGTCACTTTCCGGCACGGCCGATGGCGCTTTTGCAGTGTGGGTCAGAAGCTTTACCGGGATTGGCGGAGAGGCCGGCGGCGAAGCCACGGCCGAGGACGCGGTAAACGCCCTAGCGGCGGCAGAGATCATGGCGGGCATTTACGACGGCGACGCTTTCACGGCTACCCAGCTTACCGATAACGATAATCCGGACCTTTCGCCCGTTACGGCGACATTTGGGAACAAGGCCGTCGCCGCATGGCGCAGCGTCACCCTTGGGGCGCTGGATAACCCCTTGGATTTCACGAGCGACTACATCATGTATTCGGTTTACGGCGGCTCTGATTGGAACGAGGCGAAATGCCTCTACGACGGCAGCGTTGACCAGGTCCGTACTTTGAGCGCTGCCGCTCTCCCTGATGGCTCCTTTGCCATCGTTTATCAGATCTCTGAGAGGGACGGAGATTCCGAGATCATCTGCGCCGTCCTCGACTCGGCGGGGGAGGTCGTCCGAACCCTCCGGCTGACCGACAACGGGACGTCGGACGAGAACCCCCAGGTCACCACGGCGGAATTCCCAGACGGGGCGCATCGCTTTGTCGTCGGTTGGAGCGCTACGACTGAGAGCGGCGAGAGCATCGCGCGGGTTGCCGCGGTGAACGCTGACGGAACGCTTCATCCCGACTTCGCGCTAGAACTGTCGGACAGCACAGGCGTAAGCAGTTTCTCGAGTTTCCGATTTGCCAAGGGCGCGGATAGCATTGAGGACCTGTCCCTGATATGGAGCGAACCGGGGGACGCTGACGGGGATGGCACATACGAGGAGACCATTTTCGGCGCGAAGGTCCTCGCGATGTCCGATGGCTCGGCGTCGCTATACGGCAAGCGGAAACTGCTGGCGTTGGACGAAGGGCGCACGGTGGATTCCTTGGACGCGCGGGTAGACCCGGCAACGGGCGAAGTGCATTTTGCCATGCTCCTGTCCGAGTTGAACGGCTCGGCGACATTGTCTACAGCCGTCGCCGGATACCAAAACGAGCTGACTTTGGAGGATCCGTACTTCGAATACGAGGACCTGCTACCGGGTCTGGATATGCCGGTGCTGTTCACCGTGACAAACGACGGAGTTGAGCCTATTACCGAGGTCACCATCGTCTTGGGCGGCGAGACATACGATTTTGAGGACGAAGCCATCGTGCCGTCTGAGACCAAGAGCTTCCTCATCTCTTATCCGGTGCCCGACACCTTGGCGGACGTGAATTATGCCGTCACCGCGCAATTCGGAAGCGCCGGCGGCACCGGCGGCACAAGTGAGCGGAGCGGTGTCCTGAAGTTCGGCCTTCCCGACGTAGGCATCTACCAGATCGATCGCACCAAGGAGACTGGGCGGGAGCGCGGCTTCCGCGTCCTACTGCATAACAATGCGCACGCTGACCTGAAAGAGGGCAGGCATTCGGTTAAGTTGGAGGTTTGGGATGCGCCGGACTTTAAGATCGGCTCTCCCCTGAAGACGCTGACCATCTCCGGCGGCGACCTTGAAGTCCTAAACGACAGCCTGCTATCCATAGATGTCAACTTGACCGAAGCGGACTTGCGGGGGCTCCTTGACGACGACGGCGAGATCCCGGCCGGCGGCGCATGGTTGTTTTTCCGTGTGACGCTCTGGGAGGCCGGCGTGGGCCTAGAAGATGTGGAGACGGAAGACGCCGACAGCTCCAACGATATGGATTACGTGAAGGTCCAAAGCCTTATCGAGAAAAAGGGCGCGGCGGTTTCCTTGGCGAGCGTCTCGCAGACTGTTGACGGGAGGACCCGAGTGCAGGTGGAGGCCTTCAACAACTCCATGAATGCCGTATCCGATGGGAACCTCATCGTTACGCTGCGGGATGCGGACGGCAATGTGCTGGAGACGCTAGAGACCTACGATCCAGCTAATCCCGGAAGCCTCTTGTCTATTGCCGGCGAGGACACCGAGACTGCCACTTTCCTATTTGGCCGCGCCGGCTACACAGCGGACGTGACTTTTGCCCGGGTCTCTGACGGCGGAACGGATCCTGGCGGCGACGACACCGGGAGCGACGAGCCATCCGATGACGATGACTACTTTGCCGTGCTGAGCATCGGTGATGTAAAGCGTGCCGATCTGGGCGTCCGGTTAGCCGGCGGGCGGGCGGTAGTATCTCTGGGCTATCTGGCGCGGGACGTCTTCTCGGGAGATTCCGACGCCACCCTGACCGTGCCAGCCATTTCCGGCGTAAGCGGCTATATGCTTGAAGCGCCTGCCGATGCCATGGCCGGTCCGAACACAGGGGCTGTCCTCAGGGTGTCCACTCATTTGGGAAGCATACACATTCCTTCCGGGGTGCTTGCGGGCACTGCGGGTCTAGAAGGAAAAACCGCCAGGATGGTTATCGCATCGGGAGATAAGACGAAGCTATCCGACGATAACCGGGC
>DAIRWA010000204.1:0-3437 GCA_036802545.1 Bacillota bacterium
TTTGGCCATCGCCAACAGCAGATCGGCCTACCAGAGCGCGAGATCTAAGTTTGTTTCTATGCACCACCCATGTGAGCCCTCGTCTGTGTAAAGAAATTTGTACTGAGCGAACGCCTCAGCTAGAAACCTTTACATCGGAGCAAGGATCTTTGCAGGATCGAGGATTGGTCCTTTCTAAGGCGTCACGAGCAGAGTAGCCCTGCCGTCAAACTATCTATCTAGACCAACATGCATCTGTGGACGTTATGTCAGGGTCGACACACACCTGCGACCATCATCTAAGGACATCATCTAAGGGCAGGAGGTTTTCGATTGCAGATCTGCCCTTAGGTCTAGGTGTTCATAACGTAAGAAGTCGACACGTAATTATCACCACAGCACGCAAGCCTTCATATAAAGGATTGAAGGAGGTGCATCTTATGTTACTTTGTTCAGCTCAAGACAGATGCGTCCAGGGTTTGCGAAGGGCACTGTGCCAAGCGATGAACCAGGGCCAGGAGATAATGCTTCTCACGTGCTGCCCCGCGCCTTGCGGTGCGCCGCCCAACGTTAAAGGCGTCGTCTGCCACGTTGGTTGTGGGACCGTGAAGTTGCTCTTGACATCGGGGCCTCCGGGTCGTATGGGCGTGTTCTCCCTCTGCCACATCATTGGTTTTGTGCCGAAGGAAGAACCCTGCTGCCCGGCCTAGCGTTTGAGCCTATTGACGGGTACTTGGGTAGTGGGGCAACGTGCGACCGAGTTTGCGGGGGGGAGCCCTTTGCGGGCTCTCTCTCCGTTGATGAAGTCCTGTTTGGACGACGTTTGTGAACCCGGGCAACGACTGTTGCGAACAGCCGTTGTGTACGAACAACCGTTGTGGGCTAACAACGGTCGCGAAAGGAAGTTGGGAGACTCGGAGGTTCGTAAAACAGGCTGAGCAACAACAGTCGCGAGAGGAAGAGGAGAGCCAGGTGGCTCTCCTCGGTTATAACCTATGTTCTATTCGTGACTGTTGGGTGACAGCCGCTCCGCATGTTCCATGTGCAATTGCCGCCTAATAGCTCTTGACCACCTCGTCCACCAGCGACCCGACGTATGCAACTGCCTGGCGGATCGGCTCCTTGCTTGTCATATCCACGCCGGCCATCTTCGCAAGCTCCAGGGGCTTCTTGGTTCCTCCGGCTTTGAGCACTTCAACCCACCGCTCCGCCGCGGGGGCCCCTTCCTCCTGAATAGCCTTGGCAACAGCGGTGCCGATGGTAAGCCCCGCCGAGTAGCTGTACGGATAGAGGCCGCGGTAGTAGTGGGCCTGCCTCATCCAGACCAGACGGGCGCCGTCGTCGATTTCCACTTCTCCTGCCCAGAAGTCTTCGAGGATCTCGCCCTGGACTCTGTTCAGCACGGAAGCCGTGATAGGCTGGCCTTTCTCGGCGAGGGCGTAGGTTCTTCGCTGCAGCTCGCCTTCGATCAGGTGGCGGACGAAGTTATGATAGTAAGTCATAAGGAACTGCATGATGAGCCAGCGGCGCATGCGAACGTCGTTGCTCTGGGATAGGATGTGGTTTCCTACCAGGATTTCGTTGATGGTGGACGGCGCCTCGATGAAGAACATGGTTGGGCGCGTGTTGGCGAGACGCTGATAGCGTTGGGAGAGGACTCCCTGGCCCGCATGACCGAGCTCGTGAGCCAGCGTCAAGGCGTTCCTCATCTTGTTGCCCCAGGTCATGCAGACGTAAGGGTGGACTCCGTACACGGAGCTGCAGAAGGCGCCCGTGGTCTTGCCCACGTTATCCGCGCGGTCAACCCACCGGTTCTTGAGGCCGGTCGCGATGATTTCTTTGTACTCGGGACCGAGAACCGACACGCCGGCGAGCACGATCTCCGATGCCTGCTCGAAGGTAGTTTCCGGGTTAAACGCCGGGTCGAGGGGCGCTTCGATGTCGCAGTAAAGCATCTTATCCAGGCCGAGGACTTGCTTTCGGAGTCGGGCGTACCTTCGCATATGCGGCGCCAGCTCGGTCAGGATGACGTCATGAAGGTTGTCGTATATGTCGATGGTGACTTGCTGCCGGTCCAAAAGCATGTGAATAGCTGACGGGAAGCCCCGCAGTTTCGCGAGCACCACGTTCTTCTTGACTTCGGTGCCCCAGGTAGCCCCGTATGTGTTCTGATAGGCCTTGAGACCCTCCGTGAAAGAGGCGTATGCGTTGCGGCGCAGCACGATGTCCTCGTCGTTTTCGTAGCGGCCGAAGGACATAGCGCGACGATTGCCCTTGCTGTCTACCACGGGTTCAAACGACATGTCGGCGGTCCGCGACCTTTGATAGACGATCGCAGGGGATTCTAGCACCTCTGCAAGCGCTGCCAACGTCATTTCGGTTTCCGGGCTCAAGAGGTGGGGCTTTCGCTCTATCATTCGCTCGATGGTGATCTTGTACGGTTCGAGATCCGGCTCTTCGCCCAGGTAGAGCTGCAATGTGCCGCCGGGAAGGCTCAACGCCTCGGACTGGACGAATGATGTCTCAGATTCGATACGCGCTCTCAAGGAGGCCACCTTGCCGGCCATGGCCTGATATGCCGGATTGGTGCCGTCCACCGACTGGTTCAAAGAAGCGTACGCCGACACCTTGGCCATCCTGATCAGGAGGGCTTCTTGGGCGTTCAAACACTGGAGAAGGGTTTGCGCGCTTTCGCCTAGTCTGCCTTTGTACTTAGTAACGGTTCCGATCAGCTCCGATACCTCGTCATACTCCGTCTGCCAGGCTTCTACGGTAGGGAAGATGTCATCGAGATTCCACGTCTGTTCCACGGGCACCTGGGATCGAGTCAATCGCTCCTGCATTCTAATCCCCCTTTGCTGACTTAGGAATCCATGCCTTTGATGCGGGACGAAAACTTGTGCAGACAACTAATCGTGACGGTTCATGCGCGTTACTGCTCACGAGTGGGCAGATAGCTCGTTGTTGTTTGCCAGCGAGCATCGGCCCGATACTGCTCAATAGCGAGCAGTCAGTCCGTTGTTTCTCTCCTCTCACACGGATGACTCATACCGATGATCAGACTGATGGCCCATTATCCTTTCGATACACGAACGACTCAGTCCTTCATCTTCTCGGAGCAAAGCGCAGAGCCTTGTGCCGCACGGCGCCTCCACTGCCTTGGGTTGGACCTTCATTTTCCTGGAGCAAAGCGCAGAGCGCCGCGGCCCCAACGTCGCCGGGCGGAATCACTGTCGCTCCTTCGGTGCGTTGGCGTACGACTGCGGGGCTTAAACGCTCACTGGCGGTCAGGAAGGTCTTGGCCGCCGTAAGACGAATCAGACAGTTGTTGGGTTGGATGGGGGGGACGTATCGATGGGCGATCCCAGCAAACCGCGCGATGAAATCGAGCTGATTTCTAGCTCCACGAGGCAAGAGGATATGGTTGCTAACGCTACCATGCCACAGTACCATCAAAC
>DAIRWA010000205.1:0-3435 GCA_036802545.1 Bacillota bacterium
CCCACTCATGGACCGGGTCATCTTCCGGCTTACATCTTGAAACCAGGATGTTTTCGGGACGAATCGCGGCATAGCAATCGCCCGCAATATCAACATCAGACTTTAGACTGAACTCGTTAGTCAGAAAAACCGTTGTCTTACTAAGATCAACACACGTTTACGGACATGGTGAAACGGGCTACGAATTCGGAGTTGGGACGCCGAAATATCTCGTCAGGAGAGCCTACCTGCCTTATCGAGCCTTCTCCGATCACCGCCGCATGTGTACCCATGGAAATCGCTTCCTCAAAATCGTGAGTAACGTGCACAATGGTAATGCCAAGCTCCCTGTGAACCTTGATGATCTCACGCCTTATCCCCTCCCTCGTCTGAGGGTCCAGTGCGCCTAGAGGCTCGTCCAAGAGCAGCACCTTTGGATTGATCACCAAAGCGCGGGCCAGCGCGACTTTTTGTTTTTCTCCTCCGCTAAGGTTCTGCGGTTTTCTAGATAGAAGATGAGTGATATCGAGAAGCTCCGCAACGCGATCGAGTTCATAGGATATCAATGAAGAAGGTTTACGCCGGACTTTCAGCCCAAACGCGATGTTCTCGGCGACCGTCAGGTGAGGAAACAAAGCGCAGTCTTGATAGACCATACCGATATTCCGTCTTTCGGGTTCCAATGATGTCACGTCTTTGCCGCCGATCCGAATCGTGCCTCTCGCGATCCGGTGCAGACCCGCTATGGTCTCCAAGAGCACGGTTTTACCTGAACCCGACGGTCCAACTAGGATAAAGTAGCTGCCACTGTTGGCTCTAAGATTGATGTCCTTTAGAACAAAGCTCGGCAGCTCTAGACGCAAATTCTCTACCTCGATCATGGTTCGTTCCTCCGCAAGAGAGCCTGCACCCCGATGAAGACAAAAGCGCTGATGATTAGCATGATGGCCGCAACCGAAACCGCCGGCCGGAGACCATATGTCTCAAACCGCTCATAGATGAGGACCGGGGCTACAGTTGGATGGTAAGCAAGGATGACGACTGCGCCAAATTCGCTCATGGCCCGTGCCCACATCATAAGGCTCCCTGCCAGAATACTGCGGGCCGAAAGCGGAAAGGCGACCCTAGCGAATGTCTGCCACTGTGTGGCACCGAGAGTCCGCGCCACCTTTTCGAGTCTTATATCCACAGCCCGAAAACTCTCTTTCGCCGAACTGACCAGGATAGGCACGCTGACGAACAACATCGCTATGACGATCCCGGCCAGAGAATCCACAAACTCGACGCCGATAGCTTCGAAACTTCTGCCGACTAGAAAATTGCTCCCAAAGACGAACAGCAAAGCGATACCCGCAGCCGAATGCGGCACTACTACAGGAAGATCGATCAATCCCTCTAGAGCGCTTTTTCCCGGAAACTCGTAGCGAGCGAATATGTAGGCCAAAGGCACCCCCAAAGCAAAGCCGATGCCCGTAGCGATCAACGCGGCGTAAACGGTTAGCCAAATGGCGTTGATTGTGTCGGCATCTAACAGAGTATGCCACAAGTCGGTCTTGTCGGACATAAACACCAGCTTGAACAAAGGCAGTGCTATGAATAACAGGAGTAAGCAACCCAGGAACATGAACAGCACGACAAAACCTGTCTTGCGGATAGTACTTATCTTCTTCTTACCCTTGAGCGCCTCATCATTCATGTTTACCACCTAGGGAAATAAGGACTTAAGTGCCTCAGGCAACTGTTCTACGTTATCGCATACCGGTGCCGACCATAGCGGCTGCCAAGACTCCTCGAATATCCGCTGCCCATCGGAACCCAACAAGAACTGGACAAGTTCGACCGCTTCCTCAGGGTGAGGAGCGTTACGGGGAATTGACAAACCGTACACTATCCTGGTGCCCTGAAAGTCGGGGAATACAGAAGAGAACCTCCGGAAGTCCAGCCTTACATCCACCGTTCTGTACTCTTTCTCGTAATCTGGGCTACTGAGATCTATGGCCGGCGGCAAGGCAAGAAAACCGAGACCCCGTTGTTTGGCCACACTTTCGTACTCGAAAGAGTAGTCAAGGTCACCGGACTCCAGCAACGCCATGAGCTGAATACTGTAAGCGCGCAGTTTGACCCTGGATTCTTTTGAACGAACAACCTCCGGGACGATTATCGTGCAAACGCCGTCGTCGCGAGAAATTGCCATAGGAGGGTCGAATGCCGAACCCACGGTCTTTTCGAATATGGTGTCGTCTTGATAGAAGTCCTGGGCCAGTTGCAGCACCATCAGGGTTCGATACCCCATTGCATCGATGCGGGGGTCCGCAAGTCCAACGGTCACATCAGGCCTAGATATGATCTGGGGCCAGTTATCGGCGTTGATCTCCGCCCTATATGCGCTTCCCTCATGATAAGCGAGCCCCAAACGATTGGTGGAGAATTCGATCAGCCAATCCGCATGAGGACCGCCTTGCTCGGGAATCTGGGTTTGATACATCATGGCCGGGATAAGCTGGGCGTCTGCCACCACAGTCAGATCTGCGATATTGCCAAGCTCGGTGACGTTGCGAATGACTTGTACGCTTCCGTGTCCCTCAAGTTTTACGTCGATATCGGGATTCTGGGCTTCAAACTCCTTTTCTACTGCCTGAAAAGGTGCCAGAAGACTGCCTGCGACGATAACCTTGAGCTCGACCAAGCTCTTTCGTCGGCCTGTCCCGCAACCGGACAACGAACAGCCGATGGACACGATTACCAAAGCGGTTAAGAAGATGAGAACTGTTTTTGCCCGTCTGAACTCGTTCAGTTGCACTCTCACCCTCTCACTGTCGTTTCAAGATCTCGACCCTGTTGATCCATTTGACCCAGTGGCTGCCCTCCGTCAAGAGCCCTTTACCTGGTCCTATAATGGCCAGTCTTAGTGGCTTGCCCGCTTCGTGGGGCAGCGGCCTTCGCCCTTCACGGTAGATCAGTACCGTCTTCAACTCTCCGTGGGGCACTTCCCTAAGATCAGTGTCGTAGGTGATAAACTCGCCCATGACCTGCTCATAGCTTAACACCGCTGAATAACCGTCTTTGGCTGAAACCATCACGGCGTCGCCGGGATCTATCCCGCCCACCTGTCTGCCCAGTTCTTCTAGAGTCACTCCGGTATACTCGTAGGGCCCGCAGATAACTCCGACCGTGGAAAAGAAACCTCCATTCCCTCTGTAAGAAGGTAGCGAGGTTATTTCTTTGACGGACAGTATCTTCTCGGTTCCGTCTTTACCAACCAAAGTAAGACGCCACGCTTTGGTTTCATCATCCATCAACATTTGCCACGGCTTCAGGTACAAGACGATTGACGCCGCGATCAAGAGCACCCCAATAGCCAGGATTATCTTGGACCGATCTTTGCTCATTGCGCTCTTTTCCTCACATAGAAGTACGCCCCTACAAGCGTCAACCCGGCCGACCCGAGAACAAGCG
>DAIRWA010000206.1:0-3435 GCA_036802545.1 Bacillota bacterium
GCATCCCCCATGATCGCGGCTTGAACTAGCTCAGCCGCGATAGTCAGGTGCTCAGTAAGCAAAGTCGCGAAGCCGGCGGCGATCTGCGGCCCGTACAGGGGCTCTAACTGGGCCTGAAAATCAAGGGGGTTTCGAAGGAGTCTTTCGGTCACATAGTCTATATCGGGCAGATTGAACACCGCGCTGTTGATGAATAAACGCGTCCAGAAAACGTGTTGCTCCCATAGCGTTCGGAGTTGGTTGTTCAAGTCCAGCTGAGCCTGGCTTATGCATCTACGACACCAACCCCAAGGGGCGGAATACGTATCCATTTCACCACCACTTTCGTAAGCTGTGTCCCTCACTTTGCGCTTCTCACGTCGTGCCTCTCCCGTTGTGCCCATTGTCCCATTACCTACCTCCACATTATGTTGAGTAGACGGAAAGTGTCCGTCGCTCGGCGGCGACAGTTACTTGAAATGGCCACCCTGAGATAACGTCATCTCGCTGCAGTGCCGCATACCGAATGAGTGAACAATAGGCGCGAATTCAAGCGCTTGCCCCCGCATCTGCGATACAATAAGACTAAGAGGTGTTACACAGGCATGCCAAACCGGGGCAAGAAGCTTGAAGCAATCTTCCATTTCGGCTTGATGGTCGGCCAAAATCCATACTTGGCGTTCCTCATCGGCTTCCTTTCGGGCCAAGTAGACCGAGTCAACTTCGTCGCGGACCTTAAGGACGCGGAGATCGCAGTCAAGTTGTCGGCCCGACAGCTCGGCCTGTGGCCTCAAGACCCGTTCAAAGCCACGGTCAGAGGCGTCTCCATGCCTAATCCGTATACGTTGGTTCGCTCGATAATCTCGGAACCGACGCCGATATGCGTCTCTCTTGACTTCGATCATGTTGATGAAACCCCGTGGTACCAGGACGTCGTTTTGCCGTCAGTATCTTACGCCAAGGATGCCGACGAAGCTCACCACGCGGAGTCTGAAGCGCTGTGGAAAGAGATAGACCACACTTTGGATGTCTACCGGGAGTGCAGAAAGCTTCTCAATGACCAAAGCCCGGAGCGCAGACGCGAACTTACGTTTCACATGAGGACTGCCGAAGCTGAGATGAAGAAACTGAGCCGAGAGATGGAAGAACTGAACCGGCAGATGAAGCGCGATACCGAGGCAGAATAAGGCGCGGCCTGTCCCGCTCGTGGGCCACGCCGCGCCGTCTTTCGCGTCCGATGCCTCATTAATAATCTGTCCGCAACCACCGATACACCACCACATCTTGCCGAGTGCAACCCCTATCGGCGATGGGCTGCATTGTGAGCTTCAAGCCGTAATGCACCGTATCAGGATCAGGCGTCCGCTAGCTTGTCTTCGTGTCGATAACCAGGCTTTGCTCGTCACGCGCCTTGGTTAGCGCCGCCGGACGTCGAAACAGTCCTATGTTCAAAATAACCTTCTATGGCCGACTAACCGCCTACTCGCTCAGAACGTACGACGTGACCAGTCTGGCCGTGGCCAGCAAACCTTCTTTATGCGTACGCTCGTGGGAGTGAGAGGCGTCCACACCGGTGCCGATGCAAGCTGTCCTCACATTAAGCCCGGACCTTAATGCAGGCCCCGAATCCGAGGCATAGAACGGGAAAACGTCCACCACGTAGGGTATGTTGTCCCTCTCGCCCAGGTCTTCCAGTATGGCCCGCCCGAGTCCTTCGCGCAGATGGACACGGTATATTCGCTACCAAGGAGCCCGTCGCCTATACATCCCATATCCACCGCTATGAACTCTCTCGTGGCCTCGGGGATTCCATAAGAAGCCCCGTGTCCTACTTCCTCGTAGTTGGTAATAAAGAAGTGAGTAGTGTAAGCGGGTTTCACTCCCTTGTCCGCCATGTACTTGGCGCATCCTAAGAGCGCCGCCACCGAAGCCTTATCATCCAAATGCCTAGACTTGATGAAACCTGAAGGGGTTACCTCCGTTCTAGGATCGAAGACCACAAAATCGCCCGGTTTGATGCCCTGCTCGAACACGTCTTCTTTGGTCTTGACCTTCTCGTCTATGCGTACTTCCATGTTATCTTGGGTCCGCTCCATCTTGTTGGTCTCCGGACCCCAGACGTGACTTGCGGGTTTGGTCACTAGGATTGTCCCGGTAAACTCCTTCCCCGAGCTCGCCTTAATGATCACGCGCTCTCCCTCGACGCTGGTCCACGGAGGCCCGCCGATGTTGGTCAACCTGAGCCGACCGTTGCTTTTCACCTCGAAGACCATAGCTCCAAGAGTGTCTATGTGCGCCGACAGGCATCTTTCCATCCCCGGAAGCCTTCCTTGCACTGTAACGAGGAGCCCACCCTTATTGGTGACTTCAGTTTTGTAGCCCAACTCCTCAAACTGCGCCTTTGCCCACGCGACGGCCTCGTCCGTATCACCGCTGGGACTTGGAATCCTGCAGGGCGCGGCAAGCCTATCGGTCATGTATTCGATATCCGGAATGTTATTGCGAACACCGTTGACGGTCACTAGCTGTCCCTCCGATTCTCTCAATTCGGTCCGGCCGACGGCTTGTCCGACGGCCGATTCCGTAGCATGGCCAAGAATCTGCTCGCAAATCGCTCGACGGCCGGCTCACTCGATCCTACTCCGGAGTGACTTGGCTCCTGTTAAGCAGCCGATAGCTCGGGTCGCCACGACGACCGTAACTAAGAAACGTCCGAAGCATCTAGCGCGGCTACCAGGTTCTAGTACTCGACGCCTTTTCTAGCCTGAATTCCTTTGGCGTAATGATGCTTTATCTCTCGGATTTCAGATACCATGTCAGCCCTGGCCATAATGGCTTCGGGGCAGTACCGCCCTGTGAGGACTAAGTCCACATGAGGAGGCCTCTTATCGATGAGCGCGAGTACATCCTCAATTTCCACGAGCCCGCAAGCCGCCGCCACGTTGATCTCATCCAGGACCACCAGTCCGTAGTCCCCGGTCGGCAGCGCTTGGGAAGCTCTTTCCATAGCTACACCGGCCATTTGGGTATCCCGATCCCCAGGATCCGACAAGTCCACAAAGTCATCCTGTCCGTACTGCTCTATTTCGAGAAGAGGCAGATACTTTTCGGCGGCCATTCGCTCACCGTAGACATTGCCTTTGCCCTTCATGAACTGGATGAACAACACTCGTCGTCCCCAACCTACCTGGCGCAGAGCCAAACCCAGAGCCGCGGTTGTCTTGCCTTTGCCGTTTCCGGTATAAACCATGACCAGTCCCCCGGCCGAATTCCCAGTGTTCTCAGTGTCCATATCAGCCCTCCAATCGAGAACATATCGTCCAAATACGTTCCGAGACTCATTCTTTACGCCTTTCCAAGTATCCTGCCGAGTCACCCGGTTCCCCGATCACGCGCAGTGACCCGCCGGACATTTAGGGATACAGAACCTTCCGGCCACCGATCACGTCCAATATC
>DAIRWA010000207.1:0-3432 GCA_036802545.1 Bacillota bacterium
ACCTGTAACCGGCTCTCTTGGTCTCGTGGCCCACTACTCGTCCTCGTCAAGGCCGTTAGCGCATTTTTTCTATGATACCCGTTTTGGTCAACTTCGTCGAGAGCTCGTCATGCCTTGACTTCTCTTCCGCGGCTGCATTATTATCTTCGTAAAGTGACAACTTGTCCACGCCATTCCTTTAACTTGGCCCGGCGAGGCGAAAAGGAGGCTCCTTAAGTGGAGAATACGAAGGCGTGAACACTCCGCACACTACGGGCGGGGTTTTTTTGCCTCCGGGAGCCTTTAACAAGCGATGGGGGGTACTTAAGTAATGAGCTTTATGGAAAAAGCTGAGATCATGGATCCTGAATCCATGCGCAGGGCGTTGGTCCGCATCGGGCATGAAATTGTGGAGCGAAACAAAGGCCTGGATAACGTGGTCCTAGTAGGCATCCATAGACGCGGAGTGCCTCTGGCTCAGCGGTTGGCCCAGGTACTTACTGAGATCGAGCACGTCCAAGTCCCCGTCGGTGAGCTGGACATCACTCTCTACCGGGACGACCTTACTCTCCGGTTTGAACAGCCTCGCGTCAGTACCACTCACGTTCCGGTGGATGTCGCCGGCAGCGTCATTATCCTGGTAGACGACGTGTTGTACACCGGCCGCACCATCAGGGCGGGACTGGACGCTCTCATTGACATGGGTCGCCCGGCGAGCATTCAAGTGGCCGTCATGATCGATAGGGGCCATCGGGAGCTGCCCATTCGGGCCGACTACGTCGGAAAAAACGTTCCGACCTCTAGCAAAGAGGTAATTCACGTAAGACTCAAGGAAATCGACGGGCTAGATCAGGTAGTTATAGCCGAATAACGCGCCGAGCACACCTACGAGCGTTCCCGATAGAATTGGGGGGGTACATTTTGGCTCTGAAAGGACGAGACTTCTTGTCCTTAAGGGAGCTTGGCCAAGAGGACATGGAATCGGTCCTGTCTACGGCTCGCTCCCTAAAGGAGATATTGTCGAGGCCGATTAAAAAAGTCCCTACGCTTAGGGGCAAGGTCGTATGCACGCTTTTCTACGAGCCGTCGACTAGGACTAAGGCTTCCTTTGAACTCGCCGCCAAGTATCTGTCAGCCGATAGTATGTCTTTGCAGCCCTCCGGCTCTTCGGCTGAGAAGGGCGAGACCCTTTCCGACACCGCCAGGAACCTAGAGGTTATGGGAGCCGACGTGGTGGTCATGCGTCACGAGGTCTCAGGGGCCTGCCACTTCTTGAGCAGAGTCCTGGACATCCCCGTAGTCAATGCCGGGGATGGCATGCACGAACACCCGACCCAAGGGCTTTTGGACATCTTCACCATTTTGGAGTATAAGTCCAGGATACGTGGACTTAGAGTCGCCATTCTGGGCGATGTCCTCCACTCGCGCGTGGCCAGGTCAAACATATTCGGGCTCACTAAGATGGGAGCCCAAGTGGCGGTTGCCGGGCCTCCAACCTTGCTGCCTCCACAAGTTGAGGCATTGGGCGTAAGACGGTACACGAGAGTCGAGGAGGCCATCGAGGGTGCCGACGTAGTCTACGCGTTGAGGGTACAGCTTGAGCGCCAGGCTAGGAGCTTGTTCCCATCAAGAAGAGAATACCACGACATCTTCGGGCTGAATCGAGAAAGGCTCAAGTATGCCAAGGAAGACGCGCTGGTTATGCACCCCGGTCCCATGAACCGGGGCGTAGAAATCACGACCGATGTGGCTGATTCCCCCAGGTCAATAGTGCTTGATCAAGTGATTAGCGGTGTCGCGGTACGCATGGCCGTCTTGTATTTAGTCCTGGGAGGTGGAGACTGATGGCTGACTACCTGCTGATTCAGGGAGGGAGAGTCGTTGATCCCGCCTCGGGCAGAGATGAGGAGCTGGACCTACTCGTCCAAGACGACAAGATCGCGGAATTGGCCAAAGGCATCCCGGTGCCGGAAGGCGCACAGGTGGTGGACGCATGCGGCAAGATAGTGCTTCCGGGGCTCATCGACATGCATGTACACCTGCGTGAGCCCGGTTTTGAAGGAAAAGAAGACATCGAGTCCGGGACTGTGGCGGCAGCCGCGGGCGGTTTCACGGCGGTGGCCTGCATGCCCAACACTGAACCCGTCATGGATAACGACTCGATAGTCGCGAGCGTGGTACACAAAGCGGCCATGCGCGGGCACGTCAGGGTCTACCCGATAGGGGCCGTGACTAAGGGACGGGCGGGCAAGGAACTGGCAGAAATGGGCGAGATGCTCCGGGCGGGGGCGGTAGCCTTCTCGGACGACGGTACGGCCGTGTCCACATCAGAGGTAATGCGCTGCGCCTTAGAATACCTTACAGCCTTCGGTGCTGCCTTAATTGAGCATCCGGAAGATCTGACCCTCTCCGAAGGCGGCCAGATGAATCGCGGTTTGAACTCTACCATGGCGGGTTTCCGCGGAATCCCTAATGAGGCCGAGGAAATCATAGTCGCCAGAGACATAGCCCTTGCAGGCTTAACGAGCGGAAGATTGCACCTCACCCACATTTCCACCGCCGGCTCTTTGGAGCTAATTCGCCGCGCCAAGTCTCGCGGACTACGGGTGACCTGCGATGTCACCCCACATCACCTGCTCTTGACCGATGATTCGGTTTTGGAGTCCGGCTACGATACAAACACCAAAGTCAACCCGCCTCTACGCTCCAAAGCCGATGTCCAGGCAATGCAGCAGGGCTTGATCGACGGTTCCATCGACGCCATCGCCACCGACCACGCGCCCCATGGCCTGGACGACAAATGGGTCGAGTACGACTACGCCCAGCCGGGAATCAGCGGACTTGAAACCGCCGTCGGCCTTGTAGTTGACAAGTTTGTGAGGCCGGGACACATCTCGTGGGCGAGGATGGCCGAAGCCATGAGCTTGGCTCCCGCCAAGATACTGAGCGTTCCCGGAGGCGTCTTGCGGAAGGGCTGTGTCGCCGATATTACGATTATCGACCCCAACTCCGAATTCTCGGTTGACTCCAGGCTGTTCAAGTCCAAAGGAAAGAACACGCCTTTTCAGGGATGGAGACTGGGCGGCATGCCCTGGATGACGATAGTAGGGGGCCGCGCAGTGATGAAAGCCGGGTCGGTATTGGCATGAAGCAGGCCACGATGAAGGATATGAAGCAACGGAGGCACGACTGCGGCAGCATTGCCCGCGACAGATATGATGGATTCGACATATGCGATGTCAAAGCGGATGTCGCTTCGGTGGACATCGTTCCGGGAGAAGCGTATCGCGCCATATTGTTTGCGCCGGAAATCGCCAGGAAAGCCAGACCTCTTCAGTTTGTGAACGTGAGAGTATCGGAAAGGGCTCATCCGTTTCTGAGACGCCCCTTCAGCCTTTCCTGGTTCAGCGCGGAAGAAGGACTCATTGAGATCACCTGGGCCGTAGTAGGCGA
>DAIRWA010000208.1:0-2070 GCA_036802545.1 Bacillota bacterium
TTCGGGCTCAAGCGATGGGGAAAATCCGGTGAAGGTAGCAACACGTTCTAGCGGGGTCCGTGCCGTAGGCACCAGCTGCTGGAACAGGTAGTTGTGAAGGAGTGAAGCGCATGCGCGACTACGCGATTAGGACGTATGGCCCCGGTGACGAAAAGCAATGGGTTCGCTGCAGAACCCTGGCTTTTCTGGACAGCGCCTATTTCGATAACGTCCTTGTGGCTAAGGAACGATACGAGCACCCGGCCATCGAACTGGTAGCCGTGGTAGACGATACGGTCATCGGGCTAATGGATGTTGAGTTGGAGGACGTTGCGGGGGGCATCGATGCCTCCAACGACAGGGGAGTGAGTGCCCAGAACTCCGCCGGGACGGTAGCCCGGGAAATTGAGCGCTGCCGTCGGATGGGCACAATCTGGCACGTCGCCGTACATCCCGACTGGCGTAGACAAGGAATTGCCACCGCTCTATTGGATGAGGCAAAAAGTCGGGCGGTTGCGCTAGGAGTTACGCATCTTGAAGCGTGGACCAGAGATGACCAGTTCGTGCGTGACTGGTATCTAGCCAAAGGCTTCGCGCCGATGGAATCCTACCTTCACGTATGGGCCGATGGACGAGACGAACTTAAAGGAACCATTAAGAGTGAGATTCCGGGCTTGATGCCTTGTCTCACCTTCGCCCACTATGTAGGCGACGACCGAGAGGCCATCAAGAAGCGGTTTGCGCGAGTGCACGAGTGCGTGCGGTATGAGATGCGGATACTCGGGGATGGCGCCTGAGAGCATCTGATAGAGAGTATCAGAGAGTACCAGAGAACATCAAAACCGGGCCTTCTATTTATGGTGGAGGAGCCCGGTTTTCTGATTTCTTCATGTGTTTAGCTGTGTGCCGTCGAATGTGGCGACCTGATCTTGGAGTCCTAGGGAATCCCACTCCGCTGCAGCTCCGATTCTGTCGGTACGGCAAGGTAGTCGGCCCGCCCCGACCGCATGCGCCGTCTGTTCGACTGCGGTAATTGTGCCAGACCCGATCGCCGGTGCATACAATGTTGTCAGTTAACATAAGGAGTTGGCGCCGATGCTCAATATTATCATCATGGGCTCGCGCAAAATCAGGCCTATTTCGCGCCTTAGTCACTAATTCCGAAGTTGGTCCAAAAGGACTTGAAGTCTTCAGTGCCCCGAAGATAGGCCGAGCCTTTCTCGTCCAGCTGTTCTTTGGTGATGTGGCCGTCCCTGTACTGGTGTTTGGCCAACTCGAACTCTAGTCTCTTGAGCTCATATTCTTGCTTCCTTAGGGTGCCTTCGAGAGCTCCTACAGAATTGTTGAACGCCATAGCTGCCTCTCCGCTAAGCTCGCCACCCTGTTCCTTCAGCAAAGAGAGCCTGGTTAGCGCATTTTCCAATGAGAACCTAGTGTTATAGGTGTGGCTGACCGGTTCGTCGGGATGGACCGGATCTAATCGCTCTTCGACTGAAGGTTCCAGCGCAATTGGATCCTGCTGTGCCGGCTGCGGCTCCTCCGTAGCGCACGCTGATAGGACAAGACTCAGCAGCAACAGCGTTATCAGGGGTAGTGCTATTCGTAGTTTGTGTTTCGCTTTCATTGCGAATACCTCCTTGGCTCCTATCTTCATGACGACTCTTCCTCCTTAGTTGTTCCCAAGAGCGGTTATGGGAAACGCCCTTAGACGTTGGCGGGCGTCTTCTGGGCTTGAAGAGACTCGGAGCAGAAGAGGTGTTCCTTCTTGGTGGAATTCAAGAAGGAAACAGGCAGATTGGCCATGAATTGATGAGGCGGGTGACGGATCCCGCGCATATGAGGATCTAGGTTTCCGGGGGTCTTTACGACCACTTCCCGTGGACGGTGCTCGATATCTGCACCAAGATGGATCGGATGATTGCGCGCGGGGCATCTTTCCGTCCGGATGGCTCAGTCCAGACGGCCGGCGGCCGGTTCCCGGCATTTTGCGAAGGCCCTGATGGGGAACGGATCGAACTGGTTCAACACGCCAGGTGATGAATATAAGTTATACGAGGAGGACTGATGATGAAGCGACAGTCTGATATCGTG
>DAIRWA010000208.1:2080-3431 GCA_036802545.1 Bacillota bacterium
TGCGACGGCCGTGATCGGGAACGGATTGAGCGGATTTGACATGCCAGGTGATGAATATAAGTTATAGAGGAGGACTGATGATGAAGCGACAGTCTGATATCGTGACGGCGATGCCGCCCTCGGAGATTCGCAAGATCTTCAACGCGGCGAATCAGATGACTGATGTCATGCATCTTGAGATCGGCGACCCGGATTTTGCCACCCCGCCCCACGTAATAGAAGCGGCTCACCGGGCGGCAAGGGATGGCTTCACTCACTACACTGGGACATCGGGTATTCCGGAAGTCCGTGAGGCCATCGCGGAGAAGTTCCAAAGAGATAACGGCATAGTCGCGGATCCCGGTAACTGCATGATGACAGTCGGCGCTGTAGGAGCTCTGCTTTGCGCCTGTATGGCGACTCTCAATCCGGGCGACGAGGTTATCGTAACCGATCCTTACTGGTCCAACTACAGCGGGCAGATAGCCATTGCGGGAGGAAAGATAGTATCCGTGCCTCTAAGGGAATCCCTCGGCTTCGCTCCGGACCTGGAGGAATTGGAGTCCAAAATTACACCACGGACTCGGATGATCCTTTACAACACGCCCAACAACCCATCCGGTTCGGTGCTGCCTAAGGATGTCTTGATGGGGATCGGCGAGATCGCGCTCAAGCACGACCTCATCGTTCTTGCCGACGAGGTGTACGAGAAAATCATCTATGATGGGAATACCCACTTCAGCCTGGCGTCAATTCCGGAGTATCGTGACCACGTGATCACAGTGAACTCCTGTTCTAAGACCTATGCCATGACAGGATGGCGCGCGGGTCTTGCCACGGGGCCGGCCGAACTGATCGCAGGCATGACCAAGGTGCAGGAAGCCAACTCCTCATGTGTTTCGGCGGTCGTCCAGAAGGCGGCACTTGCGGCGTTAACAGGGCCCCAGGACTGCGTGAAGGAAATGGTAGAGGTATACACGCGCAGGCGCGACATGATATTGCAGCGTCTAGCCGAAATACCGGGACTTGCGACTGTCCGGCCGGGCGGCGCGTTCTACGTGTTCCCGAATGTCCAGGCTTATGGGATGTCTTCCTTTGACTTCACCATGCGGCTGCTCCGCGAAGCGCGAGTCGCCTTGGTGCACGGCGCCGGCTTCGGAGAGTACGGCGAGGGGCACGTTCGAATTTCGTTCTCGGTGGCCGATGAGGTGATCGCCGAGGCTCTGCGCCGTTTGGCAGTGTTTGTGGAGGGATTGAAGCAGTAAGAGGGAAACAAGCGATCATCTGGGGGCGGACTATTCTCCAGTGGGGGAGGGGCTGGGACGTCCACTTCGATTATTGGAGGGGGAATATCGTGACCGCCGGTGTCCAT
>DAIRWA010000209.1:0-3416 GCA_036802545.1 Bacillota bacterium
ACGGCAAGGTATCTACAGAGGATAAGTACTTTACTGTAGAGCTTTCGGACCTGTTGGGCGGAGGAGACGGACTGGCCGCGTTCGCGCAAGACGAAGCCGTTATTTTCCTATACAACAGTGGGAAGCCCCAATTTAGCCCCAACTTGGCGACAGAGCTGTACGACGCCGAGTCCATAGACGTTTCTGGCAGCGTCAAGGAGCAAGAGGCAGGGCTGGTAGGGCCGGAGACAGTGGCGGTGGGCACCCAGGTACCTGAGGACACTCAGTCAGCCGGCCTCGCGGGCACTATCGTCTGGCCGTCAGATGGAGGCGATCTGGATCCCCTGTCCCACTACTACGGACAGCTAAGCTTCACGAGAAGCAGCGTGACGGACTACAACTCCAAGTATTGGAGGGACTGGCTAGCCCAAGACGACCCCTACAACCACCTGTCGGGATACGACATTAACGGCCTTGGCCGCACCGGATGGTTGTCCTACTCTGGGCCTGCGCCGAAAGCCATCGACGGGACACAGACATATGGCCTTTACTCGCAGGTGAAGGCAATCTCCGATCTGTCAGTCCCGAACATGACACTGCTTTACAGTGAGTTCAAGTACGACTTCAGGGGTCAGCACCGCATGAACTACGGGAAGGACTACGTTCTATGGCCCTTAATGCAGAGTTCGGTCCCGAGTTTCACCACATCCTTAGAACCTACAGATACGACACACGCGGCGGACGATATGGATCACTACTACTACATGCGCCGCGATTCCAACTACTTTGGCACAAAGTTCCTAGATATCTCCAGCCCGAACCGCCATGGATGGTTCTACTTGCACTTGTATGAGTTCGGCTGCAAGGGATACACACCGGCCAAATCCGGGACGACCTACAGTACCGAGGGATACGCCGAAGCCGCCCTTCGGTACTTGGCCTTCAAACGCAGACCGCTCACGGGGAACATAAGCCTTCGGATATACACGGCCAATGACGAGAATGTTGTGTATCAGAACGGTTTGCCTTCCAATGTCACCGTGGTACCGCCGAACTCTGATCTGTATAAAGCCCTAAAGCCCATGGTGAGCATCAAAGAAGGGCAGGGTGGAGTGAACAATTCCGGGAAGCTGTACGTGGGATCTACCCTTCAAGTAAGCACTGCGGGCAGCGCCGGTTTCAAACACGCCGAGACGTCTGACTTGGGAGCAAGCGTCTACCTGACCAGGATAAACGCTGCCGGCACCGAGACGGTAGTCGCTCAGGGCAGTGTGGGGAGCAACGCTGACATACGCGACCTTAGGCTGTTCTGGGACAAGATCAGCGCCTCCGATCTCAACTCCAACTACGTGATCAACGTAGTTCTTGATCGGGTCCAGGACATCGTCTTGGATGTCCAGCCGTCGGTTCCGCGTCTCGCGGATGGCATAAGCATCGATTCCGGCAGGATCCCTGAGGCATACTCCATGTTCTGGGTGAGTAACGGCGGCTCCAACGGCACCGGCGGTTCCGGCGTCGCCATCCAGCGGGCCGTAGTCAGTGCGGTAAACAACAAGGTTGGAGGGAGCTCAGGCGACGTCGCGCAATCCGTTAAATTCATAGGGCAGACTGAGGGCTTAACTCTAAAGCCGGTGAACGAAATAGAGCGAAGTGGGACGGAGGTCGTCCTCAAGAGGGGCGCCAGGAACCTCTACTCTGTAAACTTCAACCTTTCGCCCGACGACGTCATCCTCTTTGAGGGCACCGCTTACAAAGGAAACGAGACTATACAGATACCCATCGCGGCTCTTTCCCGTTCCAAGCTGTCGTTCAAGTACTACAACAAGGACTACTTGACGGCGCAAAGCGTGATGGCCGCAAACATCTCAGATGTGTGCGTGTACTTGGACGCCAACGGAAACGGCAAGCTGGACGGGTACTTCAGCGACGAGCTCAAGGTCTTCATAGTCGACGATGCCAAAGACAAGAAGATCGGGTACTTTACGCCGGGCACTTACGAGGAGTCAATGTTTGGCCCTGTTCCGCTACAAGACGACGAGGGGAAAATCGTATACGAGGACGGGAAAATCAAATACGGGGATCATTTCGTCGGTATCGAGTACACCATGATGCCCCGTTGTCTTGTAGTACCTCCCGGAGGGTCCGATGGAGACCGTGCCCAGATCTTGACCGCCCTTACGACGGGGGCGACCAACCCGCAGACTCTTTCTCGGGAGCAGAGGGATTACCGGTACGTGGAGAGCGGTGAGCTAACGACCCGCGAGGGTTCGGACGACACGACCGACACAGTGGAGCAGTATTCCGCCGACAACCACATTATGTACGGCGCCGAAGCTGAAAGCCTCAGCATGGTGTACTTTGACGCAGGCGGCGACCACAACCCGCCAAAGCGCTCGGCCAATCCGGAAGCCCCCTACTACACGTGGAACCCCGAATTCAGGGGCAGCCTCATGTACGACTTCGAAAACCCTGAGCCGGTCACGATTCCCGAGCATGTGTCGGGATCAAACGTGCAGATAGCCAAGGCAGTGGCGGTCACCAAGATTGGCGGCAGGTATGTGTACACTTACGAGGATGGCGGACTCCCCAAGCTAAACGGCTACCTGGGCTCGCTCACGGGTCTCGACACCTTCGCATTGGCCGTGCAGCAGCAGCCTGCAGGCGCCGGAGGCGCCCTCATGAATACCGAGGACCTCATGCTGGCTAAGAAGACGCCTGTGCCGGAATCTTTCGCAAGGGCAGGGATAAGCCTGTTCCCGAGCGGCGACCACCTGGCGCAGATGAAGCCGGGGGCCAGTACGCCCGACGGCGGTGGTGGCTCTACCGATAAGGGAGACTACGGCGAGTTCGGAATAGACTCCGGCATAGAGCTGCCTAGCATCGAGATTGGATTATCCGACTATCTCACCATCATCTTGGACGGCACCGATATAGGCTTCGCCATCGGCATGCCGCTAGGCGGGTTCGAACAGAAGAGGGAAGGCTCTTGGTCTGAAGCCGAGTTCTCCAACCCCAAGACGGCGAACGAGGAGAACGTCGAGAAGTTCAGGAACTTCTTCACGGGGCAATGGGGTTCGCTTTTGTCCGATGACTCGCTCAAGTCCGCTCAAGCCGAGAAAGCCAATCCCAGCGGTCCCGAGAAGGACGGCCAGAAGCAGATAGATCCGGGTGAGATGTCATCGTCCGACTTCTCTGTGAGTTTTTCTATGGCTTTGGGCTTCACCTTCAGCTATAGCCAGGTGACCAATAAGTACCATTTTTCCAAGTTTGCCATCAGTGTAGCGGGTGCCCTGGAATATCGGTATCAGTACCGTTTCACTCCTGTGCCCATAGTGTACGTCTACATCAAGGCGGGCGTTTCTGTGGAGCTTTCTACAGGACTCAAGGTAGTGCAGAACGTTGTCGAGTCCGTGGCGGGGAAGCTCAATCTTAGCAAC
>DAIRWA010000210.1:0-3401 GCA_036802545.1 Bacillota bacterium
CCACCGGCCACAGAACCTATATCAGCGATTTTCCCACCGGCAATACCAATGTCGGCGACCTTATCAACATCGTTGCGCGGATCGATGATTCGTATGTTTCGAAGAACCAGGTCGTGCTTCATACAGACATCTCCTTTGTCTTCATCCAAGTAGGTTGCGTGAGTGTTCCAATCATTAGATATCAAGCACTTACCATGCCAACAACGGATCGGAACGACAGTTATTTCTTGAATGAGCTGTTTGTGCTGGTCATACGATCAGACATGAATGCAGTACCGATACTCCACGGCATATAGCGGGCAGGAAACTCTGGTTCCATGTGGTTGCATGCGCATTGCGTGTGTTGCACCACGCATCGCCTCCGTGAGGTCACGGGTGTATGGTGTCCTCATGCACGGGACACCGATGTTTTCCCTCCAAAATCCACCATGTGGCTCACGGTGGTTCGGAGATAATCCATTGACTGCGCGTCGACTTCAAAAACCACGGTCACGACGTTAGCGGTGGGCGAAAACTTGTTGAGATCTGATAAACACCTTGCGCTTACGACTACCGTATCGCAGGAGTACAAGAGGTGGCGGACGTTATCGGGATCATCCAAAACCGCCCGTTCTGAAGCTTCGTGACCCGCTTCTCTCAGTATCCGCTCAAGCGTCTGTACGGTCCTTTCGTGCCCTGCCACTACCCCGATTCTTCCTTTCGGGATTTCTGATAGGGCAAGAAGCGACCTGATGTTAGGGCGATCCTGGAGGGCAACTACCATGGCGGAGTCATCGGCTTGCATGGCAGCCTTCACCTCAGCCAGATGATAGAAAGTGGTAACGATAAGATCCGCGCTGCTGACGAAGTCATCGGCCTTGTCCACGAAATCTGGCAGCAGAACAGCGTTGACCGAGAGCGGGAGTTCCTTCCTTATATGATTTGCCAGAGATACCGCGTCGTACCGGTTACATTCGACCAGAACCATAGACAACCTCGCCGACTCATACCACTTTGCCAAAGCCTCCTGAAACACTTCTCGTACCTGCTCCGCGTCTATCCCCAATACTCTGGATTGATAGAGTATCTCGTCCAGTGAGGTTAAGAGCATGTGCTGAGCGTCCTTGCGGTTCACAGCCGGCCTCTTAATGACTAGCATCCCCTCTCCCGGTACAGACCGTGCCAGTCCCAAGTCTCTGAGCATCCCAAATGCTTTGGCGACCGTGTTCTTGTTTACGCCCAAGTCTTTAGCCAGCTTCCTACAAGAAGGCAACATCGAACCGACCGGGTACGCGCCGGTGGCGATCTTGTCGGCAATACCTGACATAACTTGAGTAGCTACGGGAGCTTTGTTTCGGTCTTCCAGCACTCTTGCCACCCCCTCAGACAACCGATAACCGTTCTTACCCTCACAAGAGCAAGGTTTGGCAATACACTACTCAGCCTGACGCTCCTTAAGACGCCGCCAAAGAGTGGTGCGATGGACTCCCAGGAGGCGCGCTGCCTTGGTTATCGAACCGCCAGCCTGGGAAAGGGCTTCATCGATATCGTGAACCCAGTGTTTAGCAGACACAGTCCCGGGGAGTCCTGTGGAGACTCCCTTTGCCCCATCGTTGGATGGAAACCCACGGTCAGGCCCAAGAGCCCTATCGATGCGTTCGCGCGTCAACTCCTTACCCGCATACAGTGCTAAGCAACGCTGCACAACGTTTTGTACCTGGCGCACGTTCCCAGGCCAGGAATACTCGGTCAACAGCCGTGCGGCTTCGGAAGTCAACTTCACGGGAGATAAACCCAATTCGCGAGAGAAAACGGCAACGAAGTGGGTAAAGAGGGCTTCCACATCCTCGGGACAGGCACGCACCGGAGGTAGGCTCAGCCGCAATACATCCAGCCGGTAGAAGAGGTCCTCTCTGAACTCGCCCCGCTGAACCATCCCAACAATGTCGCGGTTGCTCGCGGCCAAGATCCTGACGTCAATGGGGATGAATCTCTCACCCCCAACCCGTCGAATTTGCCGCTCCTGCAGGACGCGCAAGAGTTTTCCTTGTAGGTTCAAAGAAAGCTCACTGATCTCGTCTAATAATATCGTGCCTTTGTGAGCCATCTTAAAGAGACCGGGCTTCCCTTCCTTTGAAGCTCCGGTAAAGGCTCCGGCAGCGTACCCAAATAGCTCGCTCTCCAATAGAGTCTCAGGAAGTGCGGCGCAGTTCACCGCCACATACGGACCGTTCCTCCGAGCGGAGGAGTTGTGAATCGATTGAGCGTAGACCTCTTTTCCCGTGCCGGACTCTCCCAAGATCAAGACAGTGGCGTCGACTCGAGAGAAGGCTTCGGCGGTACTCACGGTGCGACGGCGGATCTCTGATTTCCCTACTACATCTGAGAATCTCTTGTTGGCGACCAATCCGAGCGAACGCAGGTTTCCTCGAACCTTATGCTCCAAGGCCTCTACTCTGACAGCATCCCTAAGGCTCACCAAGAGTCCCCTATCACTGCGGTCCGCGCTCACCGGTCCAACTGAAGCCACCACGTGGGCCCCTGATGGAAGGCGAATCACGGTGTCCTCGTGCGAACCGGTCCCAAGAGCTCTAAATACAACTTCCTCCAACTCACCCAATGGAAGTTCTTCGCCACGGGTGATGCCTCCAGCCTGTAATAGCTGGACCGCCTTTGTATTCCACAACTCCGAAACGCCTGCCGAGTCTGTGACTATAATGCCGTCCTCCATTGAGTCAAGCACAGATCGCAACCGGTATCTCTTCTTCGCCTCTAGTTGCTGGGCTTTGACGATCCTTGACGCTTCATGTAGGGCGTGGGCAATAGCTTGCTTGTCGGACCGAATGAGGACCGACCGAAACCCGCACGCCTCCGCAACCTCACAGGTAGTCGCCTCTCCCACAAAACAGATGTCTCGTCCCGCAGCCTGGGCCTTAACCATCCGGTGCAAGTTTGACTGAGCCCCTAAGCGGTTAACCAGTACCTTTGGGCCCAATATGTCGGTTACGCTCTGAATATCCTCGGCTATGTTCGCAGAGGCAATAACCGATACCCATTCGGCCTTCTGCCTGGCCTCTCCGACAGCCCTCATGACATCATACGACGTCACGATTATGTCAACGATCTGGGTCTCCGAGAGCCATTCCGCATTGCTTGCTTTTAGGTGATCGCTGATGCCGCCTCTGGAGACGATCACGGTGGCACCTGACCTCACTAGCTGAAGGCTAAGGTCTAGGGAGTCCGTAACGCGAGCAGGCAAAACCTCGATGGGTTCATCGATCTCGCGCTGCAGGTCTGTGACAATATCCGATAGCTCGCGATACGGGGCCAGGACGCCTATCATGGTCTGGGAAACCTCCATATGGTGTCGACATACTCAGTACCTGAGTTGGTTCCATGCTAGAGGGCGGTATTCCTCCCGG
>DAIRWA010000211.1:0-3400 GCA_036802545.1 Bacillota bacterium
GCCGAACGTGGCCAGATAGCCGCCGGCCCCATTCCGGCTCTTCAGGTTGAACAGGAAGTACGTCACGGTGGCTATGGTTCCCCCTACCAGCAGCACGTTGTCCAAGGATGTAAGCGGCAGCATGGTAGCCTGGATTTGCTTCACAAAGCTGGCATCCACCGAACCTCTGATTACCACTGCGGCAGCTGTCCCCATCGTAAAACCGAGAGGCATCCTGGACAGCCAAGCGGTCTTCGGGTGGAAACGGGTGTACAAGAGCAGTCCTCCGATTATGGGAAAGAGAAGCGTCATGTCGCCCGCGAGGAGCGGCTGAATGCCTTTCCCTTGGATGGTGAAGTATGCCACGGTCATAGCGTGGGCCGCCGAAATACCGATGAAGACGTGCTCGACTACCTGAAAAACCAGGTTCTGCTTATAAAGATAAGACCATACGGCCAGTGTCAGCAAAGCCGCGATCCACACTCCCGGATCTCTGCTCATTTGGACGTACCTCCTCGCTTCTCATTCTCAGATTCAGCTCTACAGGCGTCATGGCCCGGCTTGCCTCGCTTTGGCTTTGCGACGTATTGAGCGGCGTTTCCCAGGATGATGAAAACAACGATAGCTGCGTGAGAGAGAGATTGGGCATCCATCCCCCCAAGCGCCAACCCCGGCGTCTTGGATGCCATCTCGTACTCCGCCGCCCCGCGGAGACCTCCGAGAAGGCCCGCCAACTGGCCGCTTCCTAGGTACGGCATGAGGTAAGGCACCGTAACCCCGGACGCCCCAGCGATAACCTTAACGCCCTTAGGTTGGACCTGCTGCAAATAGTAGATGGATGTGTCGCCGGTGTTGAAGTCTATCAGCAGGTCAAAGTCGGAAACCGAGTCCACGCCCTTCACGGCCTCCATGTTCCAAACCGGTTTGCCCGATACGTCGACGGTGAGCGTCTTTCGGATATCTGACGCTATAGATGCGATGGCGGTCTGTTCTCCCGGCAAAAACGGAGTGATGACGTAGTCCGTACCGTACTCGTATCCGTACTCGTCCTTCAAGAAATCCATGGCTCTAGTCGCGTACATGGACCCTTCCACGTTCAAGTTCACCCACAAAAGCTTGGCATCCTTGGACATAAGGTGCTTCAGAATAGCCGTCATCTGCGGAACAACTTCCGCGTCTGAGCTGGGCCCGAAACTAGGCGACATGATGACCAAGGCCCCCGATGGTAGAGCGTCCACCAGTTCGTAGGCGTCCCTGGTCTGCTGACCAACAGTGATCGGCAGTCCTATCGGGCGAAACAAGGGTATCAAGACCGCGAGAAACACGGCCAAGTAGATGTATCTCGAGTCAATCCTATCTAGACGAGCCATTTGTCAGTCCCTCCTTGTCGGCTACGCGGAAAGCCCGGTGCCGCGTTCGAGCCCTAGAATTATTCTCAAGCCAACGGTAATCCCGCCAAGAGCTCCGCCAATTGTGATGCCCCTCATCCCCGCGGTTCCGGGGATCTTCATTAGCCAATCTGCCAGCGTCGGGAGCCTGTCGGACAGGGCTTCCCCAAGCCCCACCCTCCCCAGCATCACCAATACTGCGGCTAGCATAAGAATCACGCTATCGGCCCCTCTTAACCGGAATGACCTGTACGCCGCCGAGGCGATGAAGAACGCGTTCAGCGCGAACATGGTAGCCGACAAGGTGCTGTAAACGTTTTGCCAGACGAACTTGTACACGTCGGACTCGGTCGTTCCGGTAATTCCGACCGCAAGCCAGACAACCAGGGACAAGACCAGCACCAGGCTCAAACCCCAGCTTGTGCGCTTGTCTCTCACGTTTCTGGTATGGATAGTCAGGATGTTCGCGCCGCCCAGCACAGTGCTAAAGGCAGCTAGGAGCACCGACCAAGACAGGAACGCGCCCGAAGCCGACGCGATCGCGGAACCCTCCACGAAATAGTCCAGCAAGACGACTGTTCCGCCAACAAAGGTGATTATCATCGGAAGTAAGGTTTTCACGGTCGTTCCTCCTCTCTACAGATCACAAAGCCCGGATAGAAATGTCGAGCCGGCGGTGCACAACACCGCGCCCAGGGCGATCAGCGCTATCGCCAGAAGCTTGGCCGTATCCTGGGCCATGACAGCCCCGATCCGCACTGGGTCTCGGGTGAGATAAGCGCCTGCGGCGAATAGTTCCTCGCCAATCAGAGTGTAGTCGCACGCTGCCACGAAGAACGGAAGTTGAGGCGTGCTGGCGGTGCCGGCCACCTGGAACGCGCCAACCCGATTGCCGCATTCGGCAAGAAGCAGCGACTCGGCGAAAAAGTAGCCCATCATGATGTTCGCGGCGACCTTTTCACGCTCCAAGATTCCCCAGACACCGCTCACGTAGGCCTGCTGGGTGTCGGAAAGATACCGGATGTTCGATGATTTGAAGGAATCCGGGCGTCCTTCCATGGTGTACGCCGTCTTCACGATGTTCTCGGTTATTGGATGCACGACAGGCTGGGAGTTGGATACTATGAGCCGTGCGTCGTAACAGGCACATTGCCTCGCTACATAATCGAGGACCGCAAACGCTGCAAACGTGTCAGCCACCAGACCTCCGAAACCGGTGGTAAAGTGGACCGGTCTCCCCATTTCTGTGGCACGGCCTATAGCCTCGTCTATTGAGTCAAGTCCTGCGATTCGCCTGATGGGAACCACATTGTTGTTTGTGAACCTACGATAGTAGTAAACGCCGGATACCGCCATGATCAGCAGGACAACCAAGTCCGATATACTACCTGCGCGAAGCATATATGTTTACCTCCTTAAGTCATTCACCTGGACTACTAACTGGATGGTCGGCTCGGCTGCTGCCGGTGAATAAACTAACCTTGCGAACGGGCAGTCCTCTATCTAGAGGAATTCCTCGATGTGGCAACGAGAGTCCGACTCGCCTTCTAGAATCGCCTATGTTAGAACTTCTCTCACCGCTTGGCCTTCCAGCCCGACTACACGTGTGACTAGGTCAAAACAACACATCGAGCAAAAGGTCTTCAGGCGGTCGCCCTTTAGGTATTCAGTTGGAAATCGAAATCAGAAAGCTGGGATTTGGAACGAAAGATGGGTCAGGCGTGATGGTGATGATGATGGTGGTGGGGGTGGTGATGGTCGGGGTGAGTCACAGGGGAGACAAAGGAGGGAAGAATCGAGTTTAGAGCTGAGAACGAAGACAGAGACAGAGGGCGCGATAGGCCGACACTTGCGGCTTTGTCGCCGGAACATTTGAGTAAACTTGTTGTGGACAATGAAACCATTCCTTTCGAGATCTTACGTAAACGCCTGGATGAAACCTAATTAGGTGAATGTTATACCTCCCAGACCGCGCCTGTCAACGGCTATTTCCTCTGTATGCCAGGCTTAGCGTTAGGGAAACCGGAGCCATG
>DAIRWA010000212.1:0-3335 GCA_036802545.1 Bacillota bacterium
TGCTATGCGCCTCTGGACGTGGTGCTAAGCCGGCATGACGTGGTACAACCAGACCTCTTCGTTATCAGTGCCGAGCGGTTGGGCATCATAGCGAAGGCCAATGTGCAAGGCCCACCTGACCTCGTTATCGAGGTGCTCTCGCAGTCAACCGCAGACTGGGATCGGTTCTCCAGCAGTTTTATGGTCTCCCCGTTTTGGACTGCGCCCAATGCGTTATCAAGCGAGGTGTACCCAATCCCGGTTTCTACGATCTCACAAACGTCCCCCTCGGCCGCCAAAACGGAAAAAGGCACCAATGCCGTCCATAGGCATAACGCCAGCAGCATGGACAGCGTTTTCCTAAGTGCTGTTTTCATAGAATATCCTCACTCTCCCAAACTGCTGATAATAACCATCATTAAGGCTTGTATTAGATTGTCGGCTTTGGGCTAGGCCGAATACGCTTATAATCAGTACGGAAAATGTTGTTTCGAAATAGAAAGGAAGCCAGGCTTTGATCCAGCGAAAGCCCGGCTTCCTCTATGACTCTATGAGATAATCCGCCTTACCTAAGCGTTTTCCGGTAGACGGACGGCGGAACGCCAACCTTCTCTCTAAATACTCTGGCGGAATGGCCGTTGTAGTTCATATTGCATGCGGCAAACGCCTGCGCGATGGTAAGGTTGGTGTCTAGTAGCTTCTCCTTCACTTTACTGATTTTGTAGTTCACATAGTACTCATGCGGCGTGATACCGGTGTGCTTCCTAAATAGCTTTGTGAAGTGTGCCTTGCTAAGGCATGCCGCCTTCGCCGTTTCGTCAGCACTGAACGGCTCTTGCCAGTTCGTTTCGATGTATTGTCTTCCCCGCGCGATTTCTTCTTTTCCCCGGTACGTTTTCTTGAAGACAAAAGCGGCGGCAAAGCACTCTACCGCCCCATCGGCATTCAGTAGCGGGAAACATGTGATATCCGAGCTTATGGTCTGTATGTCCCTGTCCTCCACACCAAAATGGCGGATCATGTCCTGGTAGGGCGCGTTGAAATCTCTAAGATACACGGTCTTGCCTCTCAACACCTGCTTGACCTGGTCCATGACGCCATTTTCATACACAATGGGGTCCTCAAATACATTGTACTTACCCACATGAGATTCCCTACTTCTGATGCCTATCATCTCTAGCGTCGCTTCGTTAATCATCCTCGCTGTCCCGTCAAGGGAAAAAATCTGAATCGGATAGGGGAAGGACTCGAATACTTCCGCAAGCAGTCCTTGTTCCAGAAAAGCCGACTCGAATGATACGGCTAAGATCCCTTGCGCATCCAGAACCTGAGCTCCCATGGATATACCCCCATTTCGTCTGGATCTGACGTCATTCCGGTAAGCCGAGGGGGAAACGCCAACCTTCTCTTTGAACAATCTTGCGGAATGGCCGCTATAGCCCATATTGCACGCGGCAAAAGCTTGGGCTATGGAAAGGTTGGTATCAAGCAACTTCTCCTTCAATCTGCCGATTTTGTGGTTGATGTAATACTGATAAGGGGTCACGCCGGTGTGCTTCCTGAATAGCTTTGCGAGATGGGCTCTGCTGAGACAGGCCGCCTTGGCCGTCTCCTCAGCGTTAAACCTGTCGAGCCAATGGCTTAGTATGTATTCTTTCGCCTTTTCGATTTCATCCTTCCCGCGATAGACCCTCGTATTGACCAAGAACGCCACGACATTTCGCACTCGTTTCGAGTCATCTAGAATGGGGAAAACCGTGATGTCCTGGTATACGGCCTCCACATCGAAGTCTTGGATGCCGTAACGCCGCGAGATGTCCTCCAAAGGTACCCTAACATCCCGGAAGGAGACGCTTTCTCCCTGAAAAGCCCTCTTCAACATATGAAGTTGGCCCGTAGTGATTACGGAAGGGTCTCTCAAGACATTGTACTTCCCGACAACCATGTCCGGGCCGATAGCACGGTACTCGATCAGCATGGCTTCGTTCACCATCACCGAAGTGCCGTCTGGTGCGTAGATCTGAATCGGGTAAGGAAAAACCTCAATCACTTCGGAAAGCAGTTCTGCTTTTCTGCCGGGTAGCGACTGAACTGATTCAAGAGGGGGTGAGGGCTGCATATTACTGGCTTGCCTGCCTTCCGTAGGATTTCCATTTTCACACTCAACTTCTGACAGATCTTCACCGATGTCCTTGGCACCCAGGCTTCTGCTGCCTAGAAAGCGGATGATGCCGGGTGTCTGTCAGTCTCTCTTCGATTAACCAGTCACTTCCACTCTCGTTGGCGGAGCGAGCGAAGTTGATCCTCGAGCCCCCATCTTGTTTCCCGACCGGTGGCGTAATCTCCTGGCGGATCCGTCAGCTCTTCGTTCTTGTCAGTAATGAATCGCCAGCAATATCCCCACGCTACACAAGAATAGGCCGAACATGAGAAGTACGAATTTGGTAACGGACTTCATCGGTTCCTCCAGTTGTCGAGATCTGTCGCATCCGTCCAAGCCGCGGACAATTACGCGCACCATCTTCGATTATGCTCGTTATCCGCTCTGTTGCCTACCCTCACCATGGGAAGGGACACGCCTAACCACATGAACATTCCTACCAGACCACTGGCGGCTACGGCAGTCACCGAGTTTGCATGCGTCCAAGCCAAAACTGTCGGTGAGGTTATTGGTCGGGCCGGCGCGGTGTGCCTGCCCGCGCTGTCGCCCTTAGCCTTGCATGGTATAATAAGGATAAGGAATGGCAAATGGGAGGCCCAGAACCGTGGCTGATTTGAGACATACAGGGCCCATAGACAGGACAACGCTCCTGGAGATATTTAAGTACCTGAACGAAAGGCTCAAGGAGAACCAGCTGCATCTAGAAATAACCCTGTACGGGGGCTCAATCATGACCATGCTGTACGACAACAGGCCTGCCACCAAGGATATCGACTGCGTGTTTAATCCGGCCAACATCAGCCTGCTTCAGAACATATTGGACATGACCGGATACGTTTTCGGTCTTCCTGAAAACTGGATAAACGAGCAAGTCAAAGAACCGCTGCAGCACCTTCTAAGAGAGGATAAGGAAACTTTCAGGGCTTACTCAAATCTTACGATACTGAAGCCCGTAGCGAGGCAGCTTCTGGCCATGAAGGTGTTGGCCGCCAGACCGGAGCCCGCCATGGATTTCCTTGACGCGTACCTTCTGTGCAAGGACCTGGGCATCGCGACTAAGGAAGAACTCCTGGCCACGATATCTGTGTATGTACCCAGGACCCTTCTAGGCGAACGGCAGCTAAACTTCATTAAATATCTGGGTAAGGATCTGGGCCATGATTGGCAATAGCCACCTGCGAGAGCTATTTGAGTG
>DAIRWA010000213.1:0-3330 GCA_036802545.1 Bacillota bacterium
GGTGATGATGAAGGGAAAGTAGCCGTTAGACGGTGATGATGAAGAGAAAGTAGCCGTTAGACGGTGATGATGAAGAGAAAGTAGCCGTTAGACGGTGATGATGAAGAGAAAGTAGCCGTTAGACGGTGATGATGAACGGAAAGATAGCATTAGGCTTCAGCGGGTCTGGGTCCTACACAGAACGCAACGACAAATCTCCTACATCAAACGCCCTAATGATCCCGCCATTGTCCAGCAGGAGCCGACCGGCTTCGTCTATTCCTGCGAAGATGCCTTCGTCAAAAGGCACGGGTAGGCTGGCGCCCGAGGTCATCCATCCAGTAATCCCTGATTCCCCTGTGGCCTGATGATCCCGTACCTCTGGTCGTTTTGTGACAGCCTCCAGGGTCTGGTGCGCTACACGATTTTGGATGATAACTCGTTCGCCCAAGTATGCGGCAATATCGGTAATGCGTTTGGCTAGAGCCTTCAAACCCCTAAGGGCGAACTCCTCGTAGATGGGCTCGAAGTGGTTCAAAATGCTGCTGACGACCAGATCCTGATTCACACCGTGGCCCAGTTCAATCGCCATGGATGTCGCCCTGTCCCTAACCTCGCCCGGGAAGCTTTCGGCACGAAGATTCGCGTTAACGCCGATACCTGCTATAACGTAGTTGACGTGCCCTTCCTCCGCTTTCATCTCGCAGAGTATGCCGCAGACCTTCCGTCCGGACACCAGCACATCGTTGGGCCACTTCACCTTGGCATCAAGGCCGAAATCATCCCTGAGCGCGCAAGCAACCGAGTACCCCACAACGAGTGACAGGCCGGGGACTCGTTCGGGAGGCATCTCAGGCTGGAGGATTACCGACATGAAGACCCCGCCGCGAGGCGATGCCCATTGCCTTCCCAATCGCCCCTTTCCACCGGACTGGGTTCTTGCCAGCAGAACGGCGCCGTGCCCGAGTAGGTTCTCATTTGCAAGCAGCTTGGCGTCGTCATTGGTAGACTCGGTAGTCTCAGTAATCAGTAAGGGTCGCCCCAGTACCGTTGTTCGTAGGTTAGGTAGGTCTCTCAGTTCCTCGTATGAATCGCCTGCTCGCACCGGATTCGCACCTTTCTTCGTGCAATGTTGCCTTGTCCATGCTAGTGCTGCGTTTCTAGTTCATCGGACCCTGCCGCCTGGGGACCAAAGCGACTCATTAGTGCTGCCTAGCTGGCCGAACACTCGGGCCCCATCGGCTTTGGGATCAAAGGGACCGTGACCGTCCCTGTAGTCTGGACTATTCTCGGATCCCATCCGCCCAGGGCCAGAGTCTGTCACGGGCATATCGGCTCCGTCCCAGAAGGCCAGGGCTAAAACAAACAAAGCAGATCTGTCGTCAGAGAAGCGTACCTCCCCCTTTTAGGCCCCGTCCATGTCTTCACTGTTGTCCTTACGGAAACGCCACTTTCCCCATTATAGTCCGACGAGAAGCTCCCGTCGCTCCCGGGACGTTGTTGGGAACCCCTCCAAGCAGTTCATTTCCCAGGATAGCGAAGGCGAGCGCTTCTTTAGCCTTAGAGGATATGCCTACCTGGTCGTGGGTAAGTACACCGATGCCGGGCAATTCTTCGCGAAGGCGCCTCATGAAGTAGGGGTTTTGCGCTCCGCCGCCGCCCACGATCACTTCGTGGACGGGGCCTCGTGGAAACACCCATTTAAGGTACGAATCCACCATGGAGCGAACGGTTAACTCAGAAACGGTCCTAATGACGTTAAGGTAGTCTTGCAGGGTCTTTGGGCGTGCCGCCTCAAGGATGCGGTTGATGTAGTCTTGGCCGAAGAGTTCCCTCCCCGTGGACTTGGGAGGAGGAGCAGCGTAGTACGGTTCTTTCAGCAAGGTTTCGAGCAGCTCGGCATCGAGTGCTCCCGCTTCTGCCATCTCTGCGTCTTTGTCCATGATCTGGCGGCTATCTGAGATGATCGCCGCTAACATGTCCACCATCATGTTGCCTGGGCCGGTATCGAAGGCGATGACGTCGTCGAGGCTACAGCGGGTTCCGTTGACATCGCTATCTGTGCTGCTGCATGTGCCAGCGGCAACGTCGCTACCGGGCCTTCTGGCATCGCCTTTGCTTATGCCATCGAGGCTGCCGGTACCGCCGTTGTGAATGCTGCCGACGCTGCTGCCGACACTGTCGCGGTCAACGCCTTCAAGGTCGCCGCAGGCATCGTTGTCAAAGCAAAGGGTGCTTTTCGGAGGCAAGTACGTCAAGTTGCCTATCCCGCCGATGTTCTGGACTATCCTGCCTTTGACCGGATCTCCGAGCAGGATCCAGTCGACGTAGGGGACAAGGGGAGCTCCCTCACCGCCGACGGCCATGTCCGCGGGGCGGAAATCTCCCACTGTTAGTATTCCGGATCTTTTGGCGATCACGGAGAGGTCGCCTATCTGAAGGGTCGCCGCAACAGGGAAGAGCGGGTGGTCTGTGTCCGGGAAATGGGCTATGGTCTGGCCGTGAGACGAGATGAGGTCTACGTCCTCCGGCTCAAAGCCCGCCTCGTTGATGCACTTCAGGGCGGCATCCGCCAGCATCTGTCCCAATAGGAAACTGAGTCGCGCCACGTCCGCAGCTTTCATGTCCCAGGGCTTTCCAACCAGGGCAGCGTGGATATGCTCGGGGTAGTCCACGGTCGACATGTGGAGGACCTTTGCCCGACACTCCTTGCCGAAGCCCTGGATGGCGCACAGCACCGCATCGATGCCGTCGGCCGAGGTTCCCGACATGAGACCTACTATGTGTCTCACAGGTTTGTTTAGTAGAGATTCAAAGGCCATGTCGCTTTGCCTCCTAGAGTTCGCGCTTACGTGCCAGTCCTGCGTGCTGGTTCCTGCGTCGTTGTCCCGCGTGCCAGTATTGCTTGTTGGTCCTGCTGCTTGGTGAGCTGGGTACGTTATCAAGTCAGGGTTCATCGCCGGAGCATGTCGTCGTTGCCCAGCTACACCCCGCCAGACGTTAGTCCAAACGATCCCAAACCCCTGTCTGAATATCAACCGGCGCTCTTCCGACAGGTTTTCGGTGTCCCAACAGTATCTCTGCCAAAGCGACCATCGCCTCCGGCCTTTGGCTGTACGTGCAGATATAGGTGCCAACTCCTGGCACGACCTTTAGGTCATGCGGATTTCCTGTAGCCACCAGAATGCAAGGGGCAGGCCGCAATGCCAAGGCGTCCGCGGTACCGGGTGCTGTGTTAGTCTTAGCGGCCGAACCAGATAGGGTGGCAGACAGGCCCATTGTCGACAAGGCTCCGCCTGAGGCGCCGGTCACAAGTGGTAAGGTATCGGGTACGGTGTCGGATGCCATGTC
>DAIRWA010000214.1:0-3307 GCA_036802545.1 Bacillota bacterium
GCGGCCGCGGCACCTATGAACGCGTGGCTGCGGCGGCCCGACGTCTGCAGGCCCACGGTATTCAGCCTGATCTCCTGTGTACAGTGACATCCATGGCTGCGGAAGAACCGGTGGCCGTCTACCGGGCCCTGAGGGATCTAGATACCGGCTGGATGCAGTTTATCCCTATAGTGCGGAGAGGGTCGGACGGACGGGTAACCCCCGATTCAGTGACTCCCGAGGGATACGGCGATTTCCTTTGCGCTGTCTTCGATGAGTGGATCCGAAACGACATTGGCCGTCTGGAGATACAGTAGGTGGCCGAAATGGCACTCGTATGGTCGGGAGGAAGCGCCAATCTTTGCTGGATGGCCCCCACCTGCGGCCGGGTGCTGATTGTTGAGCAGGACGGCGCAGTCTATTCTTGCGATCACTTCGTCTCGCCTGAGCACCGCATCGGCTACATTGGAGCTTCATCCTCAGGCACCTTCGCAACCCCGTCCTCGGGCGACACCGCGACCTCATCTTCGGGTGGTTTTGGTGCCTCGTCAGCTGGTGATGCCGATTCCTCGCCTTCGGGAGATGTCTCCACCTCATACTTGGGCAATGTCGTGACCCCACCTTCGGGTGACCTCGCCACCTCATCCCTTGGCGCCTTGGTGGACTCGCCGGTACAGCGCCGTTTCGGTGACGCCAAGCAGGATCGCCTGCCGCAGCAGTGCCGCACCTGCACATGGCTTGCGGTCTGCAATGGTGGGTGCCCCAAAGACCGACTCGCTAGCGCGGAGAACGGCGAGGCCGGACTCAACTATCTCTGTGGCGGTCTGAGGAAGTTCTTCGCCCACGTCGAGCGGCCTCTGAGGCGCATCGTGGAGCTGAGGCGGCTCGGACGGACACCTGCCGCCATCGTGGCCCAACTGCGAGCCGAGTCACAGGCCCGCTGGCGAGGGGTTGGACGGAACGATCCGTGTCCCTGCGGAAGCGGGCGTAAGGCAAAGCACTGCTGCTGGTCCAAGCGGCTGTAGGGTATGAAATAGCAGTCAAGATCTTGCTTGCTCGAAAGCTAGCCGCAAACCGAGTGCGCGATGACCGGCGGTCCACTCACATACACGCCCATTCGTCGGCTTGGACACGCTTGAACTCAAGAGTGGGCATATCACGGTAGTCGCCTCCAGTCGACTAGAACCAAACGAAATCGGGCTCTCGTACGCTGTTTTCGCCTTCCAGGTATGCTTCCGTTAGCAGGTCATAGGTATCCTGCGAAATGTACCCATAGTAGGCATCCCTTACTTTATGGACAGTGAGCCTTCTATCGGCTGCCACCTCGATGTACATGAATGTGTTCTCTGCTACTTCGTCATACTCCAGGATCATCAGGAAAATGGGATAGCGTTCAAACAGGTTAGACGGCTTGGTCCCGTGTAACGTGGTGTTTTGGATCTCTTCAAACAAGCGGTCGATCACTTCCTCAGAATCTATCCTCACCCTTGCGAGGTTAGCCACGGTATTCGGGTTCATGCTCTCCCTGTCTTCGTGTAGGTAGGTACTCATAGCGATCGGGTGGTCAATCTCCGACGTATCAAGCACTCGCAAGTAGAGGACACCTCTGGGTAGAACCACTGCTGCGATGAGAACGGTTATGTACAGCCCAACTTTCTTGAGAATTAGTTTCACACGCCACACTCCCGGATCAAAGGTCGGTTTCATACTAGCCCTCTTCAGGCCAATGATCCATACTTTTGGTCCAGAAGACTGCCCGGATGCTTTGCCGCATTCATTTGCGGGATCTCTCCGGTGTAGTAATCGAAAAGCCGGTAGCAGGTTTCCCACTCGACCAGAAATCGCTATGGCCGATGTACGAGACTTTCATGTTAGACTGTCCCCCTGTGATTGGTTGAGAACTACCCGTCTTATCACGTTAGCCATGGTACTCGGTTTCAGCTTGTCTATGGGCTTCTCCTGCAGGTTTGCTAGACTTTGTTGCGAGAAGACGGGATTGAGAAAGTCCCCGCTCGGGCTGAACTATGGTGAGAGAATCCTCACTCGGGCTGAGCTATGGTGAGAAAGTCCCCACTCGGGCTGAGCTATGGTGAGAGAATCCTCACTCGGGCTAAGCTATGGTGAAAAAGTCCCCGCTCGGGCCGAGCTATGGAAATGCTCGTCGCAACTGGGATTATTGGTGCCCCAGAAAGCCTCGCGAGTAAGTTCTTCGACCATGCGATGGTCCTCCGGCTTTTCCAGACGAAGATTGATGTCCAGACCGATTCCCCCTCTAGGCACGCTGAGGTGTAGATCAAATACCGACGTCTCGCGTGCGGCCCACGTTTCTTCAGTGAGAGACGCCGCAGCCGCACTCTAAAACGCTTGCCACAATCATACTAGTCATACCGTTCCTTAAGCCAGCTTTCCACGCCGGTGTCAACCCCACAAATCGGAACAAACGGCGAACGATGACTTTTCCGCCGATTACATCCCAAGGGCACTGGCTACGCCGGTCTCAGACTAGCCTAGGCAGGATTGCCAACATCCAATGTGTAATGGTGCAGGTGTTGACCCGATGCGCGGTAGCCCAGCCGTGTGAGGGCGGGGAGGACGTCTAGTTCCCGACACCTACATAGGAAGACAGGAGGCGCTCTAGTTGAGACAGAGGATCATTCCTGTTCCCGGAGCCGATACCGAACTTACCGCCTACGAATTTGGATCCCAAGGTCCGCGAGTTTTCATCACAGCCGGAGTGCATGGAGGCGAGGGTACATCCATCCGAGTGGCCGAGATGCTCATCAGCGAATTGGAAAGGATGGAAGACTCACTTCAAGCTTCCTTTACCGTGATTCCGGTCGCGCATCCCCAGGCTTTCGCTGAACTCCAACGCACCTCGCCTGTTGACGAGATGAACCTGAACAGGGTGTTCCCCGGTAACCTTGAAGGAAAGCCGACTGAACGCATCGCCGCGGCCCTATGGGAGGAGATAAAGACAAGTCAATACTACATCGATCTCCACTGTGTGTGGGGTGACAGCGTGATCTTCGTGTACGTTCCATGGAGCAGATATGACTACGCGCGGCAGTTCGGTGAATCCTTCGCCTTCCAAGCGCTGGTTGACTCATCCTACCTAGATCCGGGTTTGGCGTATGCAGAGGCAAACGACATAGGCATACCCGCTGTTGTCATTGAGTTCCCCGGTCTGGGTTCCAGAGGGCGCGTGGACCTCGCGGCGGCCAACTACGGTTTCCAGGCTGTAATGCTTGCGCTCCACAGAAACGGTCTGGTGCCGATGCCTGACAATATTGACTCAGAAGTGCTGACGACTAAGCCTATGTGTGTGCAT
>DAIRWA010000215.1:0-3298 GCA_036802545.1 Bacillota bacterium
CCGATAGTACCGACGTTTACGTGGGGCTTCGTCCGTTCGAATTTCTTCTTAGCCACAGGTATTCTCCTTTCTTCGCAAAACCCATAGCTTTCGCAAGTCTGGGGATTCTACCGTACTTCTATCAGTCTTCATCGGTTATCGCAAGTGGCTTCTTTTCGACAAACAAAAATGGAGCTCACAATCGGAATCGAACCGATGACCTCATCCTTACCAAGGATGTGCTCTGCCGACTGAGCTATGTGAGCACCACGCTAAAAGTCGTTGGTTGCGGGGGTAGGATTTGAACCTACGACCTCCGGGTTATGAGCCCGACGAGCTACCTGACTGCTCCACCCCGCGACGTTATCTTGTGAAGTTCAAAAACACTGGTGGAGAGGGCTGGATTCGAACCAGCGAAGGCGTCTGCCAGCAGATTTACAGTCTGCCCCCTTTGGCCACTTGGGTACCTCTCCACAACGTATGTGCTATCTTACTATCTTTAGACCGTGGGCGCAACCGTTTTTCGGCATCCACTCTTTTTGACCTAAACGGAAGCGCTACCATCTAACGCGAACGAATACCAGTATACACGAATGATGTCCTCAATGCAAACCTTCGGCTATGCTTCTATTGCCCTTCAGTGATCCTCAGAAACTCGTCAAGATCAGATAGGACGGTATCGATAGCGCTCTGCCAAAACTTTCTCCCGGTCAAGTCTACTCCAAGGTGCTGTCTGGCTAGGTCTTCCACCCTCATGCGCCCCGTATCACTCAGTAGGTCGCCGTACTTCTCTTCGAATTTGGGTCCACCCGACAAGGCCTGAGCGTACACGCCTGCGCTAAACAAGAACCCGAAGGTGTAAGGGAAATTGTAGAAGGGAACACGGGTGTTGTAAAAGTGCAGCTTAGAGGCCCAGAAATGCGGATGATAGAGCCCCAGAGAGTTGGCGAAGGCCTCTTTTTGGGCTTCCACCATCAGTTCGTTGAGCCTTTGCACACTGACCATTCCCTTGGCCCGGGCTTCGTAAAACTTAGTCTCGAAGAGGAACCGGCACTGGATGTTCATAAGCAAAGAGACTGCCCTGCTCAATTTGTCGTCCAGGAGCATCAGCCGTTCTTCGGGCGTCGTGGCATACTTAGCGGCCGCGTCCGCCACTAACATCTCAGAGAAAGTTGAAGCAGTCTCGGCGACGTTCATGGCATACTGCTGAGTTATTGGAGGGAGTTCATTCATGACTGATTGATGAAAAGCATGACCCAGTTCGTGGGCTACTGTCGATACATTGCTCAATGTGCCTGAAAAGGTAACGAAAATGCGGGATACCTTAGATTCGAGAAAATTGGTGCAAAAACCGCCCATACGCTTTCCGGGGCGATCTTCGGCCTCAATCCAGCGTTCCTTGAACGCTCGGGTGGCTAGAGCCGCCATAGCAGGGCTGAACCTCTGGAACTGCTCCACGATGAATTCAGCGGCTTCAACGTAGCTCATCTTGCTTGAGGCGCTCCCGACCGGCGCGCCGAGGTCCTGCCACCCCAAGCTCTCTAGGGCCAAAAGCTTCTGCTTGCGGCGCATGTACGCAACCAGACGACCTTTGTTGGCGTCGATTGTGTCCCACATTACATCCAGGGTCTTTCGGGTCATGCGGTTGTATTCAAGAGGTTCCTGCAAAACAGAGTCCCATCCACGCTTCTTGTACAGAGCGATCCGAAACCCCGCGAGTCTGTTCAGGGCAAGCGCGGACAAATCGGCTTGTTGTGCCCAGGCTCCTTCCCATCTCGACATCACATGTGCTCTAAATGCCGGGTCGGGCCCGGACATCCGGTTGACCGCCTGCCCCGGCGACATCGTTAAGGCCTTCCCGTTTTCCTCGATCGTAATGGTCATTCTGCCTGTAACCATGTCAAATAGGTCAGACCACCCATGATACCCGTCCACGGACAACTCGTTTACAAGAGTCTCCTGCTCAGGAGGAAGGAGTTCCTTTGCCCGCTCCCTGCGCTCGTTCAAGTTGAAGGCCAAGGGCTTGAGGCTGTCTTCTTGGAGCAACTTGTCCCACTCAGGGTCGGGAATCGCTAGGAATTCCTTATCAACCATAGTCATAATCGACCCAAACGAGGCCTGGATCTGGCGGACTCTGCTACTTACCACTCTGGCCTGTTTGTCGTTAACGTCCTGGGCGTTCAGACACGAGGTAAACGCACCGGCCTGCCTTAGGTGGCGCGTGAGATCCTGGATTTGCTCAAGTTTGGAGACCCAAGCCGAGACGCCGTCAGCACCGGCGCCAGACCTGGCTAGAGAGGCGATGTCATTCTCGAGGGCATCCAGGTATGCCCCGAATTCTAGAGACTGGCTCCCACCGGGGAAAATGACGTCTAAGTCCCAGGTTTCATTGAGGCTCTTGAACATGGAGATCCCTGCCTTTCTGATTGCTCAAGTGTCCATTCGATAGGAGGTTCTTCATCACCTTCGGGGGCAGCCCCCTTCAGTTCCCAAACCTGCTTCTTTTGGGGCAGGCGCCACGAAATGAAGCTCCCCCATCGTGATGAGGAGCACGGACGGGCGGCCTTCACGCGAGGACGCTTCGAATCGAAGCAAGGTCCCGGATTTGGAGAAGCTCGCGCGACGCTTAAGAAGGAGGCCGCTCCGATTCGAAGCGGTCTGCCCGTGATGAGGAGCACGGACGGGCACCCTCTGCGCGAGGGTGCCTCGAACTCGGTTTTAAAGCGCCCGGTCGATGTGTCACCGATTGATGGTTCAGCCCCGGCCCCACTGCAAGGTGACTGGTTGACTCTGTCTAGCGCCGTTTTGCCCGATGCGAGCCAGCGTAGCGGATCCCGGCGAACTCCGCCAAGTCTCTATCGACGGTGACCAGATCGTCCCTACTGAGTTCGGATAGAGAGCACTTTCCCATGGCCTGGGCTGCCAGCTTCATCTCAACCGTGCAGGACTTAAGAAAATTGGCGACGCTCAAAGCGGCTTGGTCGATGTCCAGTTTGTCGACATTTACCCCGTTATACAGAGCCAACTGCAACGCAGTCGATTGGGGAACGGTCTTTTCCAGCTGGTCGTGCAGGGCGGCCATCACCGCTATGGACCCGATGGAGACGGCGGTGGCTCCAAGGGCTAATGCCTTCAAAAAATGGCCGGGAGTGGACAGACCCCCTGTGGCGATTACGCTGCATCTGTCCTTTAGTCCATTAGCTATCAACCAATCTACCGTACGGACAAGAGAATGAAGGGTTGGCAGGCCAACATCGTCCTCCAGCGTAACCGGGGCAATAGCCGTACCCCCTTCTGACCCGTCTATAGTGAGGAAATC
>DAIRWA010000216.1:0-3293 GCA_036802545.1 Bacillota bacterium
CCGATCTTCAGTGCCCGTCCCAGAGTAGAAGGCCCGTGCATCTCCAACTTCTCCACCGCCTCCCGCGAAAGGCCCGTGACCTCCGCCAGATCCAGTCCCGCCGGAATTGGTTTCTTTAGATATCCGCCAAGCCGTTGGGCCTCTCTCTCCTGCCTCTCGATAAAACCTTGATACTTCGCTTCGATCTCCACCTCGGACAAGACATCAGCGGACAAAGCCTCCAGCTCCGGGATGTCTTCCATAAAGTCAGCCAGCGCATACCTGGGATTCCTGAGAAGATCCCAGACCGCCCGGCCTCCATGTTCTTCTCCAAGCAAGCGCCGAGCCTTCTCCATCTGGGATGCCTTCCTAAGGTAGACCGAATACCTCTCATCTGTGACCAATCCGATCTTCCGTCCGATAGGCGTGAGACGTGAGTCGGCGTTGGACTGCCTGAGGAGCAAACGATACTCGGCCCTGCCGGTCAGCATCCTGTAAGGCTCTCTTACAGTCGTCCCTGTTATGTCGTCAATTAGCACACCAATGTACGCTTCGTGCCTTTGAAGCACCAAAGGTTTCTTGCCCATAACCATCATCGCGGCGTTGATGCCTGCAACAAGGCCCTGAGCAGCTGCTTCTTCATATCCGGAAGAACCGTTTATCTGCCCGGCGGTGAACAGGCCGGATACGCCCTTCACTTCCAGGGTAGGCCGCAGTTGGGACGGCAGAACATAGTCATACTCAATCGCGTATCCCGGAGCAGTCACTATCGCGCCACCCATTCCAGACAGACTTCTCACCATCTCGACTTGAACGTCCTCGGGAAGGCTGGTAGAAAGGCCCAAGAGGTAGACGTCATTGGTATCGCCGCACTCAATCTCCAAGTATATCTGATGCCGCGTCCGGTGCGGAAACCGCGTTACCTTGTCTTCTATGGATGGACAATACCGAGGGCCCGTCCCTTCGATAGTCCCGTCTAATAGCGGCGAGCGGCGCACGTTCCGCCTGATGACGTCGTGGGTGGCCTCGCTTGTATACGTCGAATAGCAGACGTCATTGTCCCAAATCTTGGGCTTGGACATGAATGAGAAAGCGTAGGGCCGATCGACACCCTTCTCAACTCTGAGCTCATCCCACTGTATCGAGTCCCGATCAATGCGCGGCGATGTACCGGTCTTGAATCGCCCCATCTCCAGCCCCAACCGCTTCAAGGAAGCGGACAGCCCGTAAGATCCCTTCTCACCGATGGGACCTGACTCCAATATTCTATCGCCGATAATCACGCGACTCTCAAGGTAAACGCCGGTGGCCAAGACCACCGCGTCCGCCCGGTGCTCCGTCCCATCTTCTAGCCGAACCGACCTAATACGCCCATCGCTGACGAGCAAGTCCCGGGCAACACCCCCGAGCACTCGCACGCCGGCCACCGCCAGCTCCCTTCGCATGTGCTTGGCATACAGACTTTTATCCACTTGCGAACGAAGCGATTGCACGGCCGGCCCCTTTGAAGCGTTCAAAAGCCTCATTGACGCGGTAGCTTCATCGGTCGCCAGGGCCATCTGGCCACCGAGAGCGTCGATTTCCGAAACGATCTGAGCTTTTCCTGGCCCACCGATGGACGGATTGCACGGCATACCGCACACGTTGTCAGGATTCATGGCGATCATGGTCGTGTCCAGCCCAAGGCGCCTTAGGGCCAGCGCGGCCTCAACAGCGGCGTGCCCGCTCCCTACAACAATGCCCAACGCTTTAGCGTTGTCCAACCGGACCACCTCTCGACCAGACTCTATTTCCCCACGCAAAATCTCTCGAACACTATGTCCAGCGTCGCTTCCGACACATCCTTGCCTGTCAATTCAGCCAATGCTCTGGCGCCTTCCTCAAGCACCAGAGAAATCACGTCATCCGTCCACCCGGCCTCCATATGCGTCAGGGCCTCAGACACCAATGAAAAGGCTCTCCGCACGCACTCCACCTGTCGCGCAGACCCCGGGACAACCTCCGACGCGCCCCCACTTTCCACAAAATAGCCCGTCACCTGCTTCTTTAGGGCCTCCAATCCCTCACCTGTAAGTGACGAGACTCTCACCTGCGAACCGCCCGGTTTCCCCTTCGGTTCCGGCCGTCTCTGCTGTGAGACCTTCCCGACCCCCAGGTCCACTTTATTGACGACTAGAACCAGTCTACGGTCCTTCCACCTTTCGAGCCACCTCAAGTCATCATCCAGGATTCCGGCGGTGTCGTCGACCACGTACAGTATGACCGCCGCATCCATCGCGGCGTCTTCTGCCCTCTCCACTCCGATAGCCTCGACAATCTCTTCTGTGAGACGCAAGCCCGCAGTATCAAGCAAAGTCACAGGCAGGCCATCCCATTCAGTATCTTCCCGCAAAACGTCACGGGTCGTCCCGGGAACATCAGTGACTATGGCCCGCTCCGTCCTTAGTAGGGAGTTGAACAAAGATGATTTGCCAACGTTTGGCCTCCCAACCAGGCACACTTGGATTCCTCGGGACAAAGCGAGCCCCAACGGACCCCGTCCCAGAAACTCTTCCATGTCCTTTCGCAGCGCTTCTAGGCTGGCGCACGTTTGTTCCCTTTGACCCGGGATGTCCTCAGGAAAGTCCGACGCGCCCTGCGTCTCTGCCAGACTGTCCAGCAGCCTGCTCTCCCATTCCCGGATTAGGGCTCCAAGCTCGCCCTGGAGCCTCCGGCCGGCTTGAAGGAGTCCACTTTCGGACCGGGCCTCCACAACTTCAAGCACAGCCTCGGCTTCGTCTAGAGAGATTCGCCCAGACAGGTAAGCCCGCCGAGTGAACTCCCCTCGTTCCGCCAGGCGAGCACCATTTTGAAGCGCCAGGCTCAACACCTTCTCGGAGACTAGTCTGCCTCCGTGACATTGGACCTCCACCGTGTCTTCGCCTGTGAAAGACCGCGGCCCGCGCATCACTAGAACCACAGCCTCGTCAAATACCTTGCCCGTCGCATCCGTAACATGCCCCAGATAAACTCGCCTGTCCTCTAGTTCGTGCAGTCTACCCCGCCTTAGGGATAAGAACGAGTCCGCGATATTCAGAGCCTCCAGCCCGCTGACTCGCACTATCGCCACCCCGCCCGTGCCTATAGGGGTAGCGATAGCCGCGATGGTATCGTCCTGTTCTTCCTGGCCAAAACCTCTCACACCCATCACCCCTAAAAGAAAAGCCCCGGGAACCGGGGCTTTCACATATCCGCCATGATGGCTACTACCGGCCCCCGTTCGGAGGCGCGCTTTCAGCTTCTTCGCGAGGGATCACAATCACACGCCTGAAAGG
>DAIRWA010000217.1:0-3282 GCA_036802545.1 Bacillota bacterium
CCTATCTGGTGCCGGTCGATTCGAAGACGAAGGGTGCGCAGGACACAGGAAAACCAAGATCGCCCGCAACACACGCCGGCCCGATGTCCACTGTGGACACGACCGGGTCGCCTCCCGGCTATCCCTACGCCGGCATCGACGAATCGGGCAAGGGGGATTACTTCGGACCCCTGGTCATCGCGGCTGTACGCTTGGACGAGCATGCCGCAGCAGAGCTTGAAAGGATGGGTGTCCGCGACTCGAAGCAGCTTACTGACCTGCGCTGCAGAGAGTTGGCGAAAGTCATCAAAGAAACGTGTCCCGATGCCTACGAGATCGTTGAAATACCTCCTGCACGCTACAACACCTTGTACAAGCAATTTCGGGCTGAAAAGCAGAATTTGAATAACCTTTTGGCTTGGGGCCACGCCCGCGCCTTAGAAGACCTTCTACAGAAAGTACCCTGTTCATACGCCATATCCGACCAATTCGGCAACACCGGCTACATCAAGTCAAAGCTGATGGCCAAGGGAGCTTCAGTAGAGTTACTACAAGAGCCAAGGGCGGAGAAGTACACCGCCGTGGCGGCCGCTTCAATCCTAGCCCGAGACCGTTTTCTGTACAGGTTGAAGGCGCTAGGCGATGAGCTGGGTATGAAGCTGCCCAAGGGCGCTTCGCCGGCGGTAGTATCCACGGCAAAAAACATCATCGCCGCTAAGGGCGAGGAAGCGCTGGCTAACGTAGCGAAGCTGCATTTCAAGACCACCGACGCTGTCCTAGGACGGCCGCCAAGGAAGTCCAGGTAGCAGCGCAGAGCGTGACTAAGGACGGGCCCCTTCCAGAACCCGCCCTCTTGCGGCGAAGGTGTTGCCACGTCTACCGCTCAACGTCCAGGAAAGCCAATTCCGCTTTCTGACCAACGCTCAGACCGGCGACGATGGATTTGGAAGCCCAACTAACGGTTCGTCGGCATAGGCTCACTCCCGGCCATGTAAATCCCGTTAAAAATCACCTTATAGGTATTCCTTGCTTGCGCCCGGAAGTGAGGGTAGAACCCGACGAGCACGACTCTCCCCTGCCCCACCCGGAATTCAACAAGCGCGGCCTTGTCGTTTAGGAACTGACCGCCCAGGAGCCACCCGGACATGAGCGGGTCGGTCGTCGGGTGTCGTCCGACTACGGCTCCGCCGCTGACCTCCCAGGCAGGACCCCTTTCGAACAGCACGGGCGTCTCCCGATTCAGACCGTAAGCCAGCGGGTGCCTGGTATCCATCACAACTCGCAGGATCGAACCGGGCGCGAAGAATTCCTGAGATTGTTTGTCCGCCAGAACGTTTCTACACGGAAGCCCGAGATGGTTCACTGCCCAAGCCGCCGCGGCATCCAGAAACAGGCAGGTTCCGCCTTCCTCCAAGAAACGTTGGATAGCGTCTTTTCCAATGACTCCTAAGCCGCCAGTATACTCCGGTGGAAGCGTCCCCGGACTGTTGCCGTCAGCGATAAACGCGGCCGTTTGGGAAGGAAACACCATAACGTCAAAATCCCCAGCTAAACCGCCGTTTCGAATGCGCCGGTTGTCCACTGACTCGTATGGAAAACCGTACTCCTCTAGGACCAGACGCAGCCAGCCTTCGTCCGCTACCGGGCGGTGGCTCTTGTAAACCCCGGTCTTGCAGGCTTTAAGACGTACGGTCGGAACAGCCAAAACTCTCGTACCATCGCATGCCTGAGCACGCACTCCAAACAGGCGGCACAGAGTCTCGGCCTCGTCCCGGTGATTCTCGGGGATGAGGAAAGTGCCCGCCGGGAATAGGTCTCCGCCTACCCTCACCGATCTCGTCGTGCGAAGGACCTCCCTGGAGCCTCCCAGTAGTCCGTTGACAACCTTGGCCGCCGAATTCACGGTAGGAGACAAAGCGAGATATGTGCCCCCAGCCGCACTTGCCCCAGCGCTCGCCCCAACCGCATCAGTAAATCGGTCTCCTGCCCTTCTGCCACCCGGCTCAAGCCAGGACTCAGTCACAGACACGGGGACACCTTGAGGCGGAGTGTCAAATACGCCTCCCCGGGGCAGCATCGGAGCCTCAAGCTTCTTGAGGCAAGCGCGGAACGGCTTCTCCGCAAAAGCCACCTTAACACCCATTAGAAGCGGTAGGGTGTGCCCGGTGACATCGTATGGCAACTTAGGCGGACCGCCTGGATACATCCTGAGGTCAGGGTACTCTTGCTTTTCCAAGAGTGTCTTGGCGTAAGCCCCGTATGGCTGAGCGAAAAGGACCACGTGAGTTCCCTTTCGATAGAAAACCCCGTCGACTTCGAAATCATCTTCCGCCCGGTGTATCTCAACTTGGCCCATGGACAAAACCTTGAGCAATTCGTAAACCATGACAGGATCCGCCTGGTCCGCAGGAAACACCGCGGCGTACGGTGCCGTTCTCTCGCACGCCCGCCAGGACAGCTTCTCAAAGTTCGTAACCCACATCGCTCTAAATTTGGCGGCGTGGTCGAGACACCCGTAAGCCGCAACCTTCTCATATTCCACGATGTCCCGAAGGCGCCACTCGCCTCCCTGCCAGGGTGCGGGATGGTTCCAGGAAGCCTCTCTCGGATCCGCGCCATCCCTCGTTGGACGCAGTTCATCCTTCCTCGTCTTAACCGGGGTCGCGAGACGCACGCTTGCTGCCTCAGATAGAATTCTGACCCCTCCGTGATAGTGCTGGAACGCCCTGGACGGGGCATAGGCGTCGTACATGTTGTAGCAGGATACACCGGTCCTCCCCGTGGACAAAACCTCGCTCATCATGTGAAAGCCCAGCTCCGCAGTCTCCTGACGAAGAATGTAATCCACGTTTGGGTCCCAAGGATCCATATAAGGCGGCACGAATAGCCTAAACCCAAGAGATCCCATCTGATGCAGGTCGAACACTATGTGGGGGTGCCACACGTTATGGATATTCTGGACAGTCAACCGGTTCTCCACCAAGTTCAGCATGAACCAATCCCTGTTGTTGTCATGTCCAGCGTACTTCTGATAGAGGAACGGCAAGGGACTTCCCTCATAGGTGGTATCCAGGTACTTCTTGTACCAATCGACCACCATGTCCAATCCGTCTGGGTTCAAAGACGGGACGAGGAGCAAGATGACGTTGTCCAGGATCTCCTTAGTCCTCGCATCTTGCGCCGTCTCGAGTTCGTAGGCCAGCTCCATAGACATCTGCGCTGCTCCGACCTCACTTGCGTGGATGGAGCAAGATATCAAGACGATGGTCTTGCCCTTCTCGGTCAGTTCTTGGGCCTCATCGC
>DAIRWA010000218.1:0-727 GCA_036802545.1 Bacillota bacterium
GGTTGATCAAGCCCCAGACCGTAGTACGAGTTGACCACCGCGCATCCGCCCCGACACAAGTCTCTGACACCGCATCCGGAGCATTTCCCGGAAAGCCGAGAGCCGCGGTCGCGGAAGGCTCCCCAAGCAGCGTCGTCGTCCCAAAGTGCCGGAAGGTTCTCTACCCGCCCGACGGTGAAATCCAGGTGGCTGCAGGGGTGAACCATGCCTTCGGGATCCACGGTGGCCAGCAGATCCCCTGCGATGCAGGCGTAGGCACCCAAAGCCTCTAGGCGTCGGCGCGGGATCGGCGACGTCAAGAGCAGAGGAGCCAAGGCACAGTCCAGATGAAAAGGAAGGTTGTCCGCATCGGATAGTTCCAGAAGCCGCGGCAGCAGCGCGGCCTGGGTTTCGACGGACAACCGCATCTTCTCGTACTCATCCTTACCCCGCCCGGACGGCTTCGCCCCAAGCAGCATGACGCTGTCTGCTCCCGCCCTTGACACCTCGAGAAACGCGCGGTCCAGCTGAGAGACGATACCCTCGGTCAAGATGAGATTGCAGCCGCAAGTGATGCCGGCGTCCACAAGAGTCCTGACGGCATCCAGCGACTCGGCCAGCGGCATCTGGGGGTCTCTAGGGCCGCCAGGCAAATCGATGCTGACGTTGACGCGGGAGAACACGCCTCTTGCTTGCCGCGCCCACCTAGGAGTGACAAGTCTGCCGTTGGTCGTGAATGACGGCAACA
>DAIRWA010000218.1:737-2435 GCA_036802545.1 Bacillota bacterium
GCGCTCCCGAGCCGCGCGACCCATATGAAGCAGGTCCGGGTGGATGAGGGGTTCGCCCCCGCCAAAAGCGACGTGGAAAGCTCCTGCGCGGGCGGCGGCGTCAAGTGCTCTCACGACAGCCTTTAGCGGCACGTCGCGTCCTCCCCGTTCCGCCGAGGTATAGCAGCAGGGACACCTGAGGTTGCACCGGGTGGTGATCGCGATCTCTACTTCGACAGGTCCTGATAGGTAACCCGGATCGGTTCCCTCCCACACCGCGCCGCCGTCAAATCCTCTGGTGCGTAGGTAATCCCTGTCCACCCACACTAGGGTGGCTGGTTCATCGGTGGCTATGAGGCCGCCGAAGTGTTCAAAGCGTACCTTTTGGACTTTCACGGAAGGAAATCTTCGTTCCTAGATACATCAGGGCTTTCCTCGGAGGAGCCGGGGCCGCTCTTTGCCAAGTCAGAACCGCTCCTAGATACGTCAGGACCAACAGTTCTCGATAACCTCGCGAGCGCCAACATCGTCGCAACCCAAGGAACGCCGAAGCCCCAGACCGGGAAGAACAAGCCTACAGGGTTGTAGCCCGCTCTCGAGATCGGCGGGGCAGGGAAAACCAGGACCAATCCTACGACTATGTAGGCTATAGCTACTGCGATTATGTCTTTGGCCCTGCGAATGACGCCGGCCGCTCTGGCTGCTCCCGCTCCTAGCACAAGAGCAAGGGGTGTGACCCACGCGTACAGTAAGACTACGCCCCATCCCCATAGTTGGGTCAATGCGCTTGTTTCGAACACAAGCACGGAGAAAAGACCAATGGCCAGACCCCATAAACAAGGCTTAGGGGAGCGTTTGGCCAAGAGAACCACCGCCGGATTCACCGCGGTAAGCCAAGAAAGCGATGGGAAGCGTCGCGGCAGAGCCCAGCAGCACCCAACCCCAAATCGGAGCTCCAATCCAAATCATGGACGACAAGAGCACTGCCCAGATCGCGGTAAAGCCCGCCCACGCCAAAGTCCATACAGCAACCGCGAGAGCGCGGTCTCTGCGTGACGGCTCAGTCCGGGCATCGCGATAGGAAACCAACGCATCATCGAGGCCGGATACCACCGCGTTGGCCATGATGGAAGACAGCACCGAGTAAGGAAGAAAGAACATGGTGCCGAAAAGGACGCCGTGTCCGCTAGAATTGGGGTTCACGCCCAACCTCATCTTGAGGATGCGCCCACGCGCCGAATCGCCGGTTCCGGCCATTTACGCTCGCCCTCCGTCCGTAAGCATGGATACCTTTAGCTCGGATCCACAACCGTCCCCATAAACAACACTGCCCCGGTGACGTCATCTCGAATGGCATAGAAGAAGGGACGGTTCAAAACCACCGACAACTCCGGCTCCAACGGCATCGAAGTAGTCCCCATGACCACCCCCGTCGCGGCGGCAGCCTCTGTACCTTTCTCCCCGACAGCGATGAAACCCTTGTGCATGACCTTGCTGATGTATATGCCTGGGTTTCGGTCTTTGGAAGAGGACATTCCTCGGAAATCCGCGCGGTCCCAGTCAAAAGCGATATCCATTCCCATGGCCTTGAGGGCGTCGTTCATGAGCGTCTCATACTTCACAGTGAATCGCGGCATCCCCAGAGAGAGGGTCTTTTTGTCGTAGCTCTCCATCCACCGGTTCCAGTCTGCAGCGGTCATGGCTTCCACGAAATCGCTG
>DAIRWA010000218.1:2470-3276 GCA_036802545.1 Bacillota bacterium
ATGCTGCCCCCGCCGTAAGGTATTCGCACCGACTGGAACCCATCTCCGGAGAGGTACGCGTACTCGGCCTTTCTGCGCATCATCTTCACAGTCACTTGTGACGAGGGCGTGGTGAAGCGGGCGTCGCTTGTCTTGTTGGGGTCGAATGCGTGGGACCAATCGGCCTTCAGATAAATCGCGTTGACGAGATATGCCAAGTCGTTGGGGCCAATGCTATCCAGGATGGATTCGATCTTGCCCTTAGTCTTGCCTTTCACCCAATCGTTCACCTTATTCACTGAGCGGGGAGAAGTGAAATCCAGGGTCTTGGCCTCGGCCGCGAAAGCGTCCTTCACCGCGTCGACAAAGGCTTCATCGAACCGGTAGCCATCACGAAGCCAGACGGAGTTGGCTGATAAGAGCTGCCGGGTCGGATCCGCGCCGAGCAAGATGGCACACAGCTCCTTGCTGGCGGCGTTCATTTCCGCAAGTGTCAGGCCGTCCAGCTCGAGCACACGGTTCATGGCATCCAGAGTCTCCCCTGCCGCGCCGTTCAAAGCCATCGCTAAAGCTTCAGTCACACTGAAGGGCGAAAGAACCATGTTTTCGGGGGTCACAGGGTCGCAGAGGGACTTGAACAAGTCGATTCCGAATGAGGCGCTTCGCTGCGCGAAGGAAACCGTGTTCTTGGCAGGAGTCGCCATAACCGGGTTGGGCTTTGTTACGCAGCCTGCGAATCCGGTGGCACCGAGTGCGCACAACAGCAAACAGGTCACTAAGCGTGATAGCGCAATCATCGAGATTCGACCACATGACGTCGCGGGCAT
>DAIRWA010000219.1:0-1922 GCA_036802545.1 Bacillota bacterium
AGGCCTGTTCATCCGTACACTTGGGCTTTGCTTTCTTCAATACCGGATCTTGATACGAAAGAGGAGCTAGTATCGATCCCCGGCACTACGCCCGACATGATCTACCCTCCGCCCGGAGATGCGTTTTCTCCACGCAACAAATACGCTGTCGCCCTGGATTTTGAACGGGAGCCTCCCATGTTCCGCGTTTCCGATACCCATTGCGCGGCAACCTGGCTCTTGCACCCGAACGCCCCTAAGGTGGAAATGCCGGAGATTCTGGCAAACCGTATTCGGCGGAAAGCAGAGGAGAGGCTCGCCGATGAGAACTGAAGAAAAACGTCCTATTCTCGAAGTGGATAACCTGTCGAAGCATTTCTCTAGTAAACGCAGGGGTCGAACCACCGTGGTTAAGGCGGTGGACGGCGTTTCGTTCGGTATTTGGAAAGGTGAGACGTTTGGTCTTGTCGGTGAATCTGGCTGCGGGAAAACGACGATGGGGCGCACCATTATACGTCTATACGCTCCTACCGCGGGCACCGTGAGGTTTAATGGCCGCGAGATCTCAGGCAGGATGACCGGAGCACTTCGAAAATACCTTACGGATAACATCGCCATGATCTTTCAGGATCCCATCGCCTCTCTAAACCCGCGCATGACGGTGCAAGAGATCATCGGGGAGGGTCTCAAGATCCGAGGTGTCACGGACGAAGCGGAGCGACACAGGCGAGTTGAATACATGCTTCAAAGGGTTGGCCTTCAAGCCGAGCACTCGACGAGATATCCTCATGAGTTCTCCGGAGGGCAGCGGCAGAGAATCGGGATAGCTCGCGCCCTGGTGGTAGAGCCGAGCATGATTATAGCCGACGAGCCGGTATCGGCATTGGACGTGTCGGTCCAAGCCCAGGTGATAAACCTTCTGAACTCACTCAAACGCGAGTTCCACCTGACGATGATGTTTATTGCCCACAACCTGTCTGTTGTCAAATACATCTCGGACCGCATCGGAGTCATGTATTACGGTAAGCTTGTGGAATTGGCCGGATCGGACGAAATTTACCATCACCCGCTTCATCCTTACACCAAAGCCTTGCTTTCTGCTGTACCTCAGCCGGATCCTCATTCTGAAGAATCAAGAAGCCGCATTTTTTACGAGGGTCCTCAATCAGTGCCTGACGGCGATCTGGCGATGCGAAAAGTCATCCCCGGGCACTCCGTATACTGTACTGAGGCAGATTTGGCGGTGTACAGGCGGGAACGGGATGCTTAGTATACTTAGGGAGGACGAGACAGTGTATGACATCATTTTAAAAGGCGGGACTATAGTAGACGGCACTGGGGGACCGGCGCGGGCAGCCGATTTGGCGATATCCGGCGGAAAGATTGCTCTAATAGCCGACCATATTGATGCTCCTGCGGCTGAAACGGTGGATGTGTCCGGCCTGGCAGTCGCTCCCGGTTTCATCGACAGTCACTCTCACTCTGACAGTTCTTGCTTGATAGAGGGTAGCACACAGAGCAAGATCTACCAGGGCGTTACGACCGAAGTGGCCGGGCAGTGCGGCCACACGCCGTTTCCGTCCGGCAAGGGCGAAGGGAACGAGCCCGACGGCGCTACAGAGGGCAAAGTGGGCGCATTTACCGCTCCGTCCATGGAGGCTTTCATCCAAAGGGCCGAGAGCGAGAATCGCAAGATGTCCACCAATCTCATACTTCTGGTCGGCCACGGCTCTGTACGGAATGCTGTAATTGGGAGCGAGAACCGTAAGGTAACAGATTCCGAACTCGAACAAATGAAAGGGCTGCTTGATGCAGATATGCGTGCCGGAGCCTGGGGTCTCTCGTTGGGACTAGGCTATGCGCCGGGGGTGTCCTCGGATCAAGATGAGTTGAACGAGATGGGTGCGGTTATTGCCAAGTATGGCGGGATCGTGGCCTCCCAT
>DAIRWA010000219.1:1932-3274 GCA_036802545.1 Bacillota bacterium
TATGAGGAACCAGGGTGTGGGTACGCCTCAGTCTCTTGAGGAAATGTACAACATACACCGGTATTCGGGAGTGAAGGTCCAGATCTCCCACTACAAGGCTTCGGGAAAGGCGAACTGGGGACGGGCCGACGAGTTCGTCGAGTGGATCCACGCGGCGCAGCGAGAGGGCATCAAGGTGTCGGTGGATGTTTACCCCTATCGCGCGTCTTCCTCAGGCATCACCAACAGCTGGCCACATTGGGCGATACAGGGCGGCAGGGAAGCGGCGGTCAGTCGCACCTTCAATGAGGAGCGGCCCGCTCTGTTAGCTGAGCTGGACAAGAGGTTTGCCACTCCCGAAGATGGAGATGGCTTGTATGTGGTGACGACTCACGGGAAATTCCCGATCGCCGACGGAAAGACTATCCGGCAGATAGCCGAAGAGTTGGGTGTTTCCATGTCCGAAGCCATTTTGGAAGTAACGAGGCAGACCGGTGCCGGAGCCACCTGCATTTCCCTCTCTATGTGCGACGATGATGTGAGGACCATGCTGGCCCAGGACGATTTCGCGATTGGGTCCGATGGCCGCGGTTTCTCGATGGATCCCGCCGAGTGCGAGGGTAAGCCTCATCCCCGGAATTTCGGGACCTTTCCCAGGTTCCTGCGCCTAGCCAGGGAAAACGATCTGTGCTCGCTGGAGACAGCGGTCCACCGTATGACCGGACTTGCAAGGGAGATCATGGACATACCGGATAGAGGTGTTCTGAAGGAAGGTTATGTCGCGGACATCACCGTGTTTGACCCGAAGACTGTGTCGGACACAGGTTCTTTCGACGATCCTATAAGGAAGAACACGGGCATTCATCACGTATTGCTAGGCGGCGAGTTCGCGCTGCGCGATGGCGAACAGACCTCGCTCCGTGCGGGGCGGTTCCTCCGCAAGCGTTGATCGCCGTCGGATGAGGGCGCCCGTCAGCGAACGGACGGCTCTGCTGTGCTGCTGTACATCGCCGCAAGGTCGCCCGCCAACTAGTCGGAGTAGGTGAGAGCTTTCCGTTGGAAGCCGCTAATCAAAATTGTGATAGCGCAAGTCGTGGCGGCCGTTGCCGTGTGGGTGTTCTTAAGCGGCCGCCAAGATCCATTTGCCATTGCGAATGCGGTTTTTCTAACGGGAATGCCGTGTTTTTTCTACGGACTGTGGCGAATTGTCTCTCGCCTGGGGTTGTTTGACGTAGTGACGTACAGCTTCAGGCACCTTTGGGCGGTCATCGGCGCATCTCGGCGCGGCGGCGAACCCATGCCTCCTGAGTTAGCCAGTTTGATGGACTACAGTCGGTCTAAGCCCCCTGTCCGATGGCCGTAC
>DAIRWA010000220.1:0-2308 GCA_036802545.1 Bacillota bacterium
CAGGGCGCGGGATCGTGCTAGAGGAGCACGGGAGCGACCTCTATCCGGGTCGCGACAGGCGGGTGATAAGGCTTGACGGCAACCGCTAAGGATAAGTTTCTGAGAATAGGCGCGTTTGGGATCCTTATCCTGATCGCTTTGTTCGGTTGCTCGAAATCATTATTACCACCATCGTCACGCGAGGAAGACGCGCTTGATGATCCGTCGGACCCCGAAGGGGACGAGACGGTAATTGAGTTCGCTGCCATGAATAAGTCGGGTCTTAGCGAAGAAGATCTGGATACCGCTTTCAACATGTGCAGGAGCTTGATGGAAGAATACTACAATGACAGGGAAGATCCCTTGCGGATTGATCTGACACGGTACATCACCGATCCGAACTTGCTCAAGTACTCTGCGGGGAAGCTGAAGAGCGAGACTCATAAGCTTGACGTCGACTCAATTACTGTGAACATACGAGACTCCTACCAGGAGGATGACTCCTATTTTCTGTTTCTTGTTGCAAAAGTGACCTCGTCTTACGGTGGCATGTTCAGCGAGGGTACCCACTTTCTTGTCAGGAACCTGGGTGGCAGGCTGGTTATCGCCGATTGGTTTGTCGAACACGGCGTTATCAGCCCGTTTGATTCACGATACCGAGGCGACGACCAAGGAGTGACCAACCCAACAATTTGGGAAGACCCTGGAAAGGTAGACGAACTGCTCAAGAAAGCAGGAATCCAGTAGAGAGCCTTGGTCAGAACCTCTCCTCCGACGAGTTCAATGCGGCCGGCGGGCAAGATGATGATGCACCGGTCGGACTCTACTATCGCTTCCCGCACGACGATTACCAGTGTATCGGAATAGTTACCAGCGGACCTTTTAGGTAGTCAGTGAGATGGTTACCGGCGCTCGCGATCAATCGAGACGATTAGCGCCTCGCTGTTCGCCTCCACGAAGTGGATAACGCTATCGAGGATGCTATCTGCCTGCGCACCGTTGGCGGCAATGGCGGCGACGCCAATGATGATTGACTGATGGATATCCTGGTCGCTCACCTCGGCTGCGGATACATTGAACTGGCTGCGTACTCTGGAGAGCAGACTCCTAACCTCCATGCGTTTCTCCTTTAGGGAGTGAACCCACGGAGCGTGCAGTCTTATGGTCATGGCTGCGATGATCATGGTGGCAGTATAGCACATCACAAGAGCGATCTGATTACCTTCGGCAGCATGCCGGAGACAACAAGGCATATCCCAGATCGAGTAGACCACGGTATCTTCAGCAGTCTAATGGAACCCGCCTTTCTGGGTGCTCCAGCCGCGTTCGAAGGAATCTTGAGACGGTCCATACAACTACTAGGCAAGGCGATCCAATCGGGGGTGACGGAATGGGCACCTTCTCAAGAGAAGACCAAGGATGCCGCAAACTACGTCCCTTTGTCCTCATAGTCCTGTTGACGGGCATCCTCGCGATACTATTGACCTCCTGCGCGAGGGACCTTTCGACGGAGCAAAAACTCGAAGACTTCCGCTACCTGTTCGAGATCATACGGGACAACCATCCGTACATCGAGCTAAAAGCCCGGGTTGAGGGTTATGACTGGCTCGAGCACGAAAAGGAATTCGAGGATGCGGTCCGGGCCAGCCGTAACGATAGAGAATTTGCCCAGGCGATTAATCGGATGCTGCTCGTGCTCAACAACGGTCACACGTCCGTACTGAGTCCCCAGGTCTATGACCTAATCACGTCATTGCCGGCAGGGATGGAGCCATGGCTCATAGAGGCCGCCAAGACTGATGCTCAGGCCGTGGAAACATGGTTCGCGGATGCGATGAGCGCGATTCCGCAATATCCAAAGGGGACCGTGCTTCCCTTCCTTGCCATGTACTGCCGGGGGGAATACGTGGTCTATTGGGTTGGCGAGGAGTTGGGGTCCGAGAAGAACGTGCCGCTTGGCAGCACAATAGTCAGCGTTGACGGGTTGCCGGTGCACGAGTTCGCAAAAAGCTTAAGAGGGTCAACGGTGCTTAGATTTGACCCCGTACGAAGGTTGCTCTTCCAATCCCGGCTCTCACTCCCCTACAAAACCCAACCCTATGAAGTAGAGTTTCGGAACCCGGATGGCGTCATAGTTCGCGTCGGTGTCAAGCCCACAAAACTGACGGGCTCCGTCCGGACTCCGGTCTTGCCGGCAAACATAAGGTCGATGTCCGGGATATCAACATTCATGCTTGCGGACGGTCAAGTCGCCTACGTTCACATTCCGCAGATGATGCAATATGAGCAATCAGAAACGTGGGCCCGAGAGCTCAGGGAGTTTTATTCC
>DAIRWA010000220.1:2318-3267 GCA_036802545.1 Bacillota bacterium
CCACTATCTCGGACACTGAGGCCCTCGTCATCGACGTGCGGGGAAACGGAGGTGGAGACTCTCGCTTCTGGGTGCTCAACGTGGTTAGCCCTCTAGCCGCAAGGCCACTTACGTGGCGGTTCACCGTAGCGGTTAGAGATGGGGACTACATCGGCAAGTTCCTTACGGCCGACTTGGAACTCCCAATTGAGAACGTCGAGGGTTCTACCGAAGTCCTCGATAGGTCCCGGCTGGAGTCAGTGCTTACTGAAGAGCAGCTGCGGAACCTTCCGCCGGAAATACTCGGCCCCGGCTTCGGAGATCCTATGTTGACCGAAATAACGATCGAGCCCACGGGCGACAGTCCATATGAGGGCAAGGTGTTCTTGCTGGTAGATCCGTCGGTCTATTCATCCGCGGAGAGTTTTGCGGTGTTCTGCAAGGCCACCGGATGGGCAACGGTAGTCGGTGAATGCACCGGCGGCGTAGGCTTTTCGCCTGTCATGGCGGTCCTCCCAAACAGCGGCCTTGCAGTGAGGTTTCCCATCGACATGGGCCTAAACCCAGACTTTACAGCAAGCGAAGAGATGCATACCATTCCCGACATTCTCATTGAACGCACGCCGGAGGATATCGTCCGGCTAGCGGTGGCGCTGGCTGCCGGAGAAGAGCCAATCCAACCAGACCCCAGCTATGATCCGGCTCTACGGGAGTGTTTGAGGTTGGCGTTGGAGGCGGAGTAAGTACGCTCTCGCGAGGAAACGTTGGCGACCTTGGATAGATTCGATAGGACTGGCCCAGTGCACACGATCAGCAACGTGTCTTCGGGGATCAACTATGTATGCAACTGCTGAGGCAACTGCTGTGGCCTGCTGCGGGCCCTGGTCAGCACAGCGTCAGCGAGCCCACCCCCGTTGGCAGCCCCGCACGATGCGCACAGTTCGCTTCTTTCAAAGCAAGGCTGGCAAGG